>JAUZOF010000316.1 GCA_030706585.1 Bacteroidota bacterium | reverse complement strand
TGGATGCTGGTTCCGCAACACATCTACGAGAAATGCGAACTGATCAAACAGTCGATTGATGCCTGTTCGCCAAGTTTCACTCAGGTGATTGCCGATAAATTTCTGCGTACCGACGTGATTCACAACTACCTCGAAAGGGTACGCGAGGAGTATAAAAAGCGCGGACTGGCTATGATTGAATGCCTGAAAGCAAATCTTCCTTCTTACGTAACCTTTGTGGAACCCCGCGGTGGATTCTACATCTGGCTACAATTACCGGAAGGAACTGATGCTACCGAGATCCTCAAAAAAGCAATTGACAAGGGTGTGGTGTTTGTGTCTGGGGTAACTTTCGATCCTCACGAAACACGAAAAAATGCCATCCGGGTATCTTATTGTAATACCGCCGTTGATGTGATCCAGAAAGGAATCCCGGTCGTTTGCGAAGCCATTAAAGAGGTTTGCGGACAATAATTGTAATCTTCTAAATATCTGAATTCAGGTTCAGTAACGATACGAAAGCCCGACCGGAACACTCTCCGATCGGGCTTATTTATTGAAATTGATATACTTATCTTATTCGCAGTTTAAAGGATATTCATAGACGCCCTTCCTAACGATATAGCCTCCATTGGAATTATTATTCTTGTAAAAGATATGACCATTGGAACATCTGTAACAGCTAAAATTAAGTTTAGCTAAAGAACAATAGGCATCGCAATTGTCGCAGTTCTCCCCTTTTTCACTGAATAACATTACCCGGACTTGCTTTTTACAATCGGGACACTCCACGTCTAATACTCTAAATTGTTCAGATTCTGACTTTTTCATGATGAATGTATTAGTAAGTTTTGAATTCTATCTAATAAAACCCATTCCTCTGTTTATCCTTACAAAAACCATCGACCTACTCTTACAAAGATAAACATCTTTTTTGTTTTAAGGCGCCGTATTCATAATAAATATGGTCTAAACTAGAAAACCTCCATCTGGTCAGCTTACTAAGCAATCAAGAACATGACAGAATACTAAATATCAATAATTTACCACAGTCAACAAATACTTTTTGAAAGCTGACTCCAATGTCAGATTGTTATTATTATATGATACTACCTAAACCGATACGATGAGTTTGCTCCCGGAATTCTCCGTAAGGGTTTTCTGTACTACATACAAATCAAAAAGCATCCCGAAGAACTCCTTCCAGTTTTTATAAATTCATTTTTAGGCCATCGAAGCGAATGATCAATCATACGAATATTTACACAACTAATATCAGGAGGACAATAAGATGAAAAACCTTGAAAGACTTAACGAAACAGCCAGACTATTGGTAGCCGAGGATAAAGGCTTACTGGCTATGGATGAAAGCACATCAACCTGTAACAAACGCTTTGCAGCTCTTAACATACCTCAGACGCCGGAAATGCGTCGTATGTACAGGGAGATGCTGATTACCACTCCGGGATTGAATCAATGCATCAGCGGAGTAATATTGTACGATGAAACCTTACGGCAGCAACTCGATGACGGGCGCTCTTTTATTCAGGCAGTCAAAGACGCCGGACTTATGCCGGGTATCAAGGTTGATGCCGGGTTGAAGGACTTTGCCGGACACCCGGGTGAAAAAATATGCGAAGGACTGGACGGGTTAGGCGAACGTCTGGCTGAATATGGTAAAATGAGTGCCCTTTTCAGTAAATGGCGTGCTGTGATTACCATTGGAGAGGGCATCCCCAGCCGTGCCCTGATAGAAGCCAATGCACACATGCTGGCCAGATATGCGGCATTGAGCCAGGAAGCCGGACTGGTACCAATTGTAGAACCGGAAGTGCTCATGGACGGAGAGCATACACTCGAACGTAGCGGAGAAGTAACTGAAGAGATGCTAAAGAATTTATTCTATCAGCTTCACATCCAGGGTGTATGTCTGGAAGCAATGCTGCTGAAGTGTAACATGATTGTGCCGGGGCTTGCTTGTCCGGTTCAGAATCCGGTTGATGAAGTGGCCGAAGCGACGATCAAGTGTCTGTTGCGGGCTGTGCCGGCAGCGGTTCCGGGTATTGTCTTCCTGTCAGGCGGACAAACCAGCGAGCTGGCGTCTGCCCGGCTCAATGCCATGAATGCAAAATACAAAAATCATGTTCCATGGGAATTGTCTTTTTCATATGCAAGGGCAATTCAACAACCGGGGATGTCTGTCTGGGCAGGAAATCCGGCAAACATTGAAGCTGCGCAAAAGGCGATTTACCACCGGGCAATATGCAACCATGCTGCCAGAAAAGGAGAATACAGTGACGAGATGGAGAAATAGCTATTGGCTTTAAGGTATTCTTATAATCCAGAAATACCGGATATAACAAAGATATAAAGGCGCAAAGGTGTATTTATAGAAACGCCTTTGCGTTTTTGTTTTCAATAAAAACCTACTTTTGCACAAACAAAAACCACATCAATACATGAAGAAGACAATCGTAACCACCTGTGCTTTGTTATTGGCTACAGGTTTTGAAGGATTTGCCCAACAAGCCGTTCAGAAAATAACACCCAAAATAGAGGTGACAGCGGGTGAAAAAACACGGCAAAGTCAATGGAAAGGCAAACGGGTAGCTTTTCTGGGAGATTCGATGACCGACAAACGTCGGGTAGGTACCACTTGTGTTTATTGGGAGTATCTGACCGAATTATTAGGTATTGAGCCTTCTGTATATGGCATCAGCGGCAACCAGTGGGATGGCATTTACAAGCAGGCACTGAAACTGTATGACGAAAAAGGAACAGCTGTGGATGCTATTCTGATTTTTGCCGGCACAAATGACTTTAATCACGGCATACCCATGGGTGAATTCTTCAGTGAAACCACGAAAGAGACCAATCACAATGGAAATCAGGTTACACGAAAATACCGGACACCGATCATGAATGACTCGACCTTTTGCGGTCGCATCAATAAAGTCATGTCATATCTAAAGACAAACTATCCTCAGCAACAGATCGTTATCATGACTCCTATTCACCGCGGTTATGCGAAATTTAGCGAAAAGAATGTGCAACCGGATGAAAACTTCAGTAATGCACAGGGATTATATATTGACGCTTATGTGAATGCGCTGAAACAGGCAGCCTCTTATTGGGCGGTTCCGTTGATTGATCTCTATTCACTCAGCGGGCTCTATCCTATGTCAGATGCACATGCCCAATATTTCCACGATAAGGATACAGACATGTTACATCCCAATGCGGCTGGTGATTACAGATTAGCAAAGACTATCCAGTATCAGTTACTGACACTCCCCTCCTCTTTTGTTACAAGCCGTTGAAATTGAGTTTCACGTCATATAAAAAGGGCAGAATCAGGAATGAATTCTGCCCTTTTTATTTAGGATGGAGCTGTTATTGCTTTACTACTTTTTGAAGCAACAAGGTCCTGGCACCCGCCTTAACGCGGATTACATAAACGCCGCTTGCACAATCAACCATATTGACCTTAACCCGGTCTGTGTTACTAATTGTTTTTTGGAAGACTACGGTTCCATTGACTGATTCCAGCGTCACAACTGCCTGATCATAGCTTTGCCCGAGCAATACCTCTGCACTGGACTGTACCGGATTGGGATAGATTTTCACAGAAGAATTTTCTACACGATCAATGCCATTCGCCAGATCGACTTTAAGCACACCGTTGGAGAAAGTCCACTTCAGACCTGCACCTGGTGTCTCCGGTACTATTTGGGTAAATACTCCGGAAAATGATGAGGCCGTCATTAGGGTGTACTGATCACCGGCCTGAGGTGTTTCGTTAATTAACAGGTTAAGCGTTCCACCCAGGATAACTGCTCCCGTTGAAACCACTTTATCATTCTGAGATAAAGAACGGTTGATATCCATTTGCAACTCACTGCCACTTAACAGATTCAACGAACCTACAGTAAGAGTTCCGATATTTGTTGCCGTAACCGAAGGATCTCCCGGGTGCAGTGTGGCGCCTGATTGCACCTCTACAGCTGCAGGAATAGTCCCTTTACCCGCCAGTGATGCATCAGTCATCACGGTAACTTTTCCGGTTCCGGTTTGAGTGCCGTTTACAATCAATGTTCCCCCGGTTACTGTAGTGGTACCTGAATAAATGTTGGCTCCGGTAAGCTTCCAGTACCCCTTTCCTTCTTTAACTATGGAAGTGATCCCTTTATAGCTTTTATTTGAACATTCATTATTGATGATCCCGTTGAAAGTTTCGTCTGTACCTGCACCTCCGACCACCCAGGTCATGGTAGCCGAATTGTTTATTTTGTCTGAACCGGCCAGGTAAGTCCCACTTGGACCTGATAATCCTCCCAGATACATGGTACTTGCATTTTTCCAACAGATAATTTTCGTGTTTCCAGAGGTTACGATACGCGCATTCGGAATTCCGACTGTATTATTGAGCATAAACTGGTTTCCATCGGTAGTTGTTCCGGTTCCATTTGCATAGACCGTTCCACTAAACTGAGTCCAGTCGCCCTGAATGTATTCACGCACATAAGTCAGGTTGAAGTTAAGATTGCCATTTCCGCTGAACTTGCTGTAGATATAGCAGTTACGGAAAGGCTCAAATGACGATTTGCAACCTGCCGGCACTACAAAATTGCTGTAGTAGTTTTCATAAACGGTGGTAGAGCCTCCGCTGGTCTTCAAATATCCACCATTAAGGATGTATGACTTATCGGCCGAAAAAGCATTATTGATTGCATCTGCGCCATTAATTTCAAGCATACCTTCGCTTACGGTCGTTGTACCTTCATAAGTATTTAGTCCTTTGAGCAATAAACTACCGGTACCGGTTTTCGTGATTCCGCCTGAGCCATTTATAATCCCGGTTGAAGTCAAAACCACGCCAGAAGCGCTTACTCCTATTCCGGCATTTCCTTCGAGCTTAATATTCCGGTCAGTCGATGCTGAAGCTCCGATATAGTTGAGTTTTCCACCTTTAAGCACCAGATTGAAATCGTAATTTTTGGAGGCTCCGATTGAACTCGCCACACCGCCATTGGCCAAAGTAGGCACATTCAGGGTTCCGTTATAAAGGACAGTGGCACCTGTATAGGTATTGATGGTTCTGAGAGTAAGTGCCCCAACGCCTGTTTTATTGAGAGAGCCCGTTCCTGTGATAGCTCCGTTTCCACTAAAGGTAAAGCTACTGTCGGCATTTACAACCATAGCCTTTATACCTACCGCATCGTTCAACGTGATATTTTTGACTGAAGAATTGGTAAATAACACTTTAGAACTATCAGTAAAAGCTACCGGAATATTGTTTGAAATCCAGTTGGCAGAAGTCTTATCCCACACGGCGCTATTCACTCCGCTCCAGGTCATATCCGGAATATAGGTTGCCAAATCGAGCACCGGCACAGGGACAGGTTTCGTTTTGAAGACCAATTCATTGGAATACCCGGAATATCCTCCCGCATTGAAAGCTCTAACACGGACTGTATCCTTTTCTTCGGGATTCAGTCCGGTCAGGATAAACATATTTCCA
>JAUZOF010000315.1 GCA_030706585.1 Bacteroidota bacterium | reverse complement strand
GCTCATTTACGGAGACACTATGTGATATGAAAGGCCGGTATTCCTATAGGATTGTAAGTATCTTGCTATACTCTATACAAGATTTACAAATTTAGCAAAAACTGAGTCATTCCTTATATATCCCAGAGATATTTCAGTTTATAAATAAACAGGGACATCACAGGGATATTACTGGGATAATACTGGGATATCTATGGGAAAACACCCTATCAGGAGTATATAAAGCCTATATCAAGCATCGGTCAAAGAATAGCCAATATGAGCTTTGGTATAGGAATAATGATAATTACTCTGCTGCAACTTTTGCATCTGCCTCAAAACAGCAAGATTGGAAAAGCATTCCGATGAAAGCTATCGTACCTTTGCTATATCAAAACAAACACCATGAATCCGAAACCGGACACCCGAATCGAATATATCCGGCGTATTAATCGCCTGACCGAATACATCAACGAACATCTGGAGGATGAACTGGACCTCAACAGGCTGGCGCAAATGTGCAATCTGTCACCTTATCACTTCCATCGCATCGTAAAAGCATTCCTGAGGGAGCCGCTTGGCGCTTACATCGGACGACTCAGGGTGGAAAAGGCGGCTCGCTCACTGCGCTATACCGACTTGCCGGTGCAGGAAATTGCCTTCAGCGTGGGGTATGATTCTCCCTCATCATTTACAAAAGTGTTTAATCAGTTTTACGGTATCTCACCTACCGAATTTCGAAACAATAAAAACTTTATCATTATGAAACCGGCAACCATTAACACCGAATTGAACCTGAAAGCTCCAAAGATTAAAGAACTGGAAGAAAAGACAGCGCTCTACATCCGTCAAACGGGAGAGTATTCGTCGCTTGATTTCGAAAGCGCATATACCCAACTATGGGGATGTGTAAAGGAACAAAAACTCTTCAGTGCAGGCATCGAGCACATCTGCGTCTATCACGACGACCCGAAAGTGACTGAAAGTGATAAATTGCGTACCGACATTTGTCTGGTCATTAAAAAAACGGCTACGCCATCGGGTGAAGTCGGCATCAAAACCATCAGCGGCGGCAAGTATGCGATTTTCCTTTACCAGGGCAGCTACGACAATCTGGGTGCAGTTTACGACACCATCTTCGGTCAATGGCTTACTGAAAGTGGTTGCACTCTGCGCGATGCTCCCTGTTTTGAAAAGTACATCAGCAATCCCAAAGTTACTGCTCCGGAGAAACTGAAAACGGAAATTTATGTGCCGATTGAGTAGAAAACATGAATACAACGTTTATGGCTCTGAAAAAAAATCACCTGAAATGAAAAATTTTTCACTTCAATAACCCAATGATAATCAAGACTACAAGATGCAAAACCCTTTACCCATCGCATTTCAAATGAAAAAATAATTTGCAGGTTTGAAAAATAGCGCTACCTTTGCAACGCAATTCCGAAGCGGATGTGGCGTAATTGGTAGCCGCGCCAGACTTAGGATCTGGTGCCGAGAGGCGTGGGGGTTCGAGTCCCTTCATCCGCACAAAAAGAGGTTTTCCGTTGGATTACCTCTTTTTTGTTTTTAATCCGTTTGTTTCCAAACCTCCAAGGTTTTAAAAACCTTGGAGGTTTAGCAATCTATACATTATGAAACACCCACTGCATCAATTCAAGCACTGCCCCAAGTGCGGCTCTTCCACTTTCCACGAACACAATTTCAAAGCCTATAAGTGCGACGGTTGCGGATTCATCTATTACTTCAATCCCTCATCGGCTACCGTAGCATTTATCCTGAACGAAAAGGGTGAACTGCTGGTTTGCCGTCGTGCACACGACCCGGCCAAGGGAACACTGGACCTTCCCGGTGGATTTGTAGATATGGACGAAACCGGCGAGGAGGCTATCATGCGCGAAGTAGAGGAAGAGACCGGCCTTAAGACAAAAGCGCTGCAATACCAATTTTCACTCCCCAACCGGTATGTTTACTCCGACTTTGAGGTGCATACATTGGATATGTTTTTTGCCATTCAGGTAGAAGATGCGACTAAGCTGCAAGCCAATGACGATGTGGAAGAATCGTTCTTTGCTCCATTAGATAAAATCAACCCGGCTGAATTCGGATTAGCTTCCGTTCGCAAGGGATTGGAACGCTTTCTTTCCGAAAGATTAAAATAAACAGTACCGGAATTTGTACTTTCAGGCCTTCTTCTTCGTTTATTCCTTTAAATGTAACTGAAAAAGCTGAGGTAATGCGACCCGTTGCCTCAACTTTTTCAGTTACATTTGCAATCAGACCACCTGTTGGCCTCCCTCATTAACACGCAAGTATTTATTCAACAAAGAAATAAATCCTCATGAAGAAAATATTGATTGCCGCATCACTTACCATGTCCGTAGGATTATCCACCGCACAGCATCCGGCTGCCAACGGAATGACAGGTAAAGAAGCCTTATTTTATCAGGGAAAAGAGATGTTTGCAAACGGAAACTTTGCCGGTTGTATAGAGCAATTGCAAAAATACCGTTCATCAGCCGCTCAGACAGACTTGTTAAGTGAAACCGACTATATGTTGGCCGCTGCTACTTTCCAGACCGAGGAAGAAACAGCTAAGAACCAACTCGAGACCTTTTTACGTAAACATCCGGATTCACGTCATGTGGACCGGGTTAAGTTTCTGCTGGGGACGCTTTCATTTTACAAAAACGAGTTTGAAGAAACCATCGGTACGCTTCGTGAGGTGAAGACCGAATTTCTGGATAAAGAGGAAAAAGCGGACTGTCAGTATCGCCTGGCCTATGCCTATATAGCCGAAAAGAAAGAACAGGAGGCTCAAAAGCTGATGCGTGAATTGCAGCACAACAGCCCTAAATACGCTGATGCAGCGACCTATTACCTGGCGTGGTTTGATTATCGGGACAAACAGTTTGATCAGGCGGTAAGCGGTTTTGAAGCAGTGAAGAATAATCCTGAATTCAGCGAGAACGCCCGCTTCTACCTGACTCAGATTTACTTTGTCAAACACAATTTCGACGCGGCGATTTCTGCCGGTGAAGGCCTGATTGCGCAAACTCAGGATAATTACCGATTAAGCGAATTATACCGCATCGTGGGTGAAAGCTATTACTACCAACACAATACCAACAAAGCGGTAACCTATCTCACCTCGTATGCCGAAAAGGATAAAACTCCGCTGCAAGCCAGCATGCTGATTCTCGGAACAGCCATTTACCAAAATGGAGATTACGGCAAGGCTATTAACTACCTGAAACTGGCGACCGGCAAAGAAGAGACGCTGAACCAATCGGCATTCTACTACCTGGGCAACTGCTACCTGAAAACCGGCAATAAAAAAAGCGCACTGATGGCGTTTGAGTCGGCTTCCAAATCAACAGCAAACATGCAGGTGAAAGAGGTGGCACTCTACAATTACGCCATGCTAGTTCACGAAACTGCCTATTCGCCATTTGACGAATCAGTATCGTCGTTTGAGCAATTCCTCAACGAATTTCCGGAATCCATTTATGCCGACAAAGTCAGCAGCAGCCTGTCGGAAGTTTATCTGACTTCGAAAAACTATCCATTGGCGTTGGAGAAAATCAATAAAATCAAACAACCCAATTCCAAAATCCTTGCAGCCAAACAACGCATCCTTTACCAGCTTGGTGCGCAAATGCTTATCAACGGGCAACCCGAAGAAGCCATTGCTAAACTCAACAGCGCCATTGATATGGGCAAACTGGATAGTGAAGCGTTCGCCGAAGCTTACTTCTGGCGGGGTGAGGCTTATTATCGCCAAAACGAAATCAACAAAGCCGGCAACGATTACCAGGCTTACCTCAGCAATACAACCGGCGCCAACAAGCAAAACCAGGCTTTGGCCTACTACAACCTCGGCTATACCGAATACAAACAGCAGGAGACTGGCAAAGCGCAAAAATCTTTTGAGCAGTTCCTCAATCTGGAGAAAAGCAACAATGACCTGATTGCCGATGCCACCAACCGAATCGGTGATTGCCGTTACCTCCAACGCGATTACGCCGCGGCTGAAAGCAATTATGCCAAAGCTGGGCGCATTTCACCACAGGCTGCGGACTATTCCATATTCCAACAGGCTCAGATGCTCGGTATTCAGAAGCAATACAATGCAAAAATCAGCTTGCTGGATAAAATCATCAAAAATGAGCAGTCGGAATATGCCGATGATGCGCTTTACGAAAAGGCCAAAGCGTATGAACTCTCTGACCGTAACAGCCAGGCGTTGCAGACCTATCAACTGTTGACAGAAAAATATCCGCAAAGTCCACTCACCCGTGATGCCGGCGTGCAGATGGCGATGCTCTACTTCGGTATGGGCAATACGGAGAAATCAATCGAATGGTACAAGAAGACCATCTCTTCATTTCCGGGCAGTGACGAAGCCAACGTGGCCAATGAGGATTTGAAACGAATCTACAAAGACCAAAACCGAATCGACGAATATGCCGATTTCCTCAAAACATTGGGTGGAAATGTCAATTTCTCCGCAACAGAGCAGGATTCGCTGATGTATTTCGGAGCTGAAAAGGTCTATATGAAAGGTAATAAAACTTCTGCCCAGACCAGCTTCACCAAATACCTGAAGAGTTTCCCGGATGGCGCCTTCTCGCTGAATGCCAACTACTATATGGCCAATATGGCGATTGAAAACAAGAAATACGACGATGCTCTCCCCTATCTGGAAAGCATACTGAATCGTCCGGACAATAAATTTACCGAAGGGGCATTGCGTTCTGCGGCTGAAATCAGCTTCAACAAAGCCGATTATGCCAAAGCCGACACGCTATACCAGCAACTAGAGCTAAAAGCCATTGCACAAAAGACAAAAACAGATGCCCGTATTGCCCGTTTGCGTTGTGCCTGGTTGACCAATAAATATGCAGACGCTTCTGCTCTGGCTACGAAGCTTCTTGCTGACCCTGCGACTAAAGGAGAACTGAAAACGGAATGTATTTACTACCGTGCCAAATCGAATCTCGCTTTAAACCAGAACCAGACGGTCGTTGCAGATCTGACTACCCTGGCTAAAGACACCCGCAGCGCCTTTGGTGCAGAATCGAAATACCTGCTGGCGGAATATTACTTCAATATCGGTAGCCTGCCTAAAGCCGAATCAGAAATTACTGATTTCATCAACAAAGGAACACCTCAACAGCATTGGTTGGCGAAGAGCTTTATCCTGTTGGTGGATATTTACATCAAGAATGACGACCTCTTCCAGGCGAAACAGTATCTCCTGAGTCTGAAAAACAACTACAAGGAGAAAGACGAAGAGATTGCCAAAATGATTGAAGAGCGTCTGCCGAAAGTAGAACAGGCAGCAGAATAGGTTATACGTAATACGTTTTAAGTTATTCGTAAAGTCAAACGTCAGAACTAAGATAAAAGTAACAGCAATGAACAAGAAAGTATTATATATAGCCTGCATGGCTTTGGCTGCTTCGGTAAGTCTTCAGGCTCAGAAAAAAGCGGGTGTTCAAGATGGCGCCGCTCCATCACCACTTCGAGCTGTC
>JAUZOF010000314.1 GCA_030706585.1 Bacteroidota bacterium | reverse complement strand
CTATTAACTTCGGAAATGATAATGTAAACAGTGCTGCCGGTACTCTCAGCCTCGAAGGAGGTACATTGACAATGTCTAATACCTCTTCTTCATACACAAACATCTACTGGAATTACAACGTTCCGGCAGGATGTACAGGAACCATCAACACTGATTCGCGAAGTACCATGTTCGGCACACTTACCGGAAGTGGTACACTTAACTGGTATTTGCCTTCGATGAGTGGTGCAGCAGCTGTGCGTACGGAATTAAAAGGCAACTGGTCAGCATTTACGGGTACTATCAATGTAACAGCCAGCTCTGCCGGAGGCGATTTCAGAATCAACAACACCAACGGGTATGCTAATGCAGCTCTTAATCTGGGGGCAAAAACAAGCGCTTATCACACAACAACGGGCACAACCGTTGCCGTAGGTGAAGTATCGGGAGTAGCAGGCTCTACCCTGAGCGGTGCAAACTGGACAATCGGAGCCAAAAATACCGACGCTACCTTTGCCGGTAAAATAAAAGGAAATTCGGTGACAAAAGTAGGTACCGGAACCTGGACACTTACCGATACTGTGAGTTATGCCAGTGCAACCTCCATCTACGGGGGTAAGATAACGTTGCTCTCTCCCGGATATATCAGTGGGGGGGTAATTGTTTACAACAACGGCACATTGGGAGGAACTGGTAAGGTGAACGGAACTGTTACAGTCGCTTCCGGAGGAACGATTGCCCCAGGTACTGCATCTATCGGAACACTCAGGCTGGGTGGTGCGCTTATCCTGAATTCAGGTAGTTCTACAACAATCAAAATCAACCGAACATCTAACACTCAGGATTCGATAAGAATTACAGGTTCGGCAACTTTAGCCGGGATTATCAACCTGCAATTACAGAATGGAGCCTTTGCCGCAGGAGATGCATTTAAAGTTATAAATGCAGGTTCATACAGCGGGACATTTTCGGGCATTAATCCGACAACTCCCGGTACAGGATTGAGTTGGGATATGAGTACCGTAGCTATTGACGGTACTATCCGGGTATCGGCATCGACTGGTGTTCACGATGTGAAGAACGTGGATATTAATCTGTACCCTAATCCCACAAGCTCAAGGCTGAACGTCATTTTGCCACATGACACTGAGTCCCGGATTGAAATTTATTCTGTCGGAGGTGTACGACTAATGAATATTCAAACAAACAGTTCACAAGATATTGACGTAAGCGCCCTTTCTCCGGGATTATATACAATAAAGATTGTTTCAGATGCCTTCTTTGGTATCAGACATTTTATCAAACAGTAATAGCTGTTTAGTCTGTTAAAGAGAGCCCTGAAAGTTATTCGGTTAACTTTTGGGCTCTGTTTTTCATTAGCCAATGACTATTATTCGTTTTATCTCTCGCCTTATGAATATCACCCTTCAGCAACTGCACTTCATCAAGAGTGGTATAAAAGACAAAAGCCGCTCCGGAGCAATTTCCGAAGCGGCTTTCTTAGTGGTATATCCCACAATAATTATTTTTTGAATAAGCGGTTGTAAAGACCTTCAAATACCTGTCCGTGACGGGCTTCATCTTTACACATTTCATGAACAGTGTCGTGGATAGCATCCAGACCCAATTCTTTTGCACGGGCAGCAATGCGTTTTTTATCGGCACATGCACCTGATTCTGCATCCATACGAGCTTTCAGGTTAGTTTTGGTATCCCATACCACTTCACCCAATAATTCAGCAAATTTAGCAGCGTGCTCAGCTTCTTCAAAAGCAATTCTTTTGTATGCTTCAGCTACCTCAGGATAACCTTCACGGTCTGCCTGACGGCTCATAGCCAAATACATTCCCACTTCAGTACATTCTCCGGCAAAGTGTGCTTTCAATCCAGCCAACACCTCTTCGTCCACACCTTTAGCAACACCGATTCTGTGTTCGTCAGCCCAGGTCAAAGTGCCTTCTGTTTCAACCTGCTCTACAAATTTGTTCGATTTTGCTTTACAAAGCGGACACTGCTCAGGCGCAGTATCACCAGTGTGGATATATCCACAAACTGTACAAATAAATTTTTTCATTGTCGTTGCGTGTTAACGGTTAATTAGTTAATAGATTTATTTTGCATGAGGCTTCCCTCATGATTACATTTATCGCATAAGCCTTTATAAAAAGCACTTATTTCCGTAATAACAAATCCCTCCAAATGTTTAGGGTCTACCATATTCACCTGGTCTACGGGTAAATCAATGATTTCACCACAACTTTTGCATCTGAAATGAGCATGGATCGAAGTATCCCCGTCATAACGAATATTTTTTTCATCAATCTCGAGACTCAAAGCTGCTCCCTGCTGTGCAAATAATTTCAAGGTATTGTAAACCGTCGTTTTAGATAAAGTCGGGATAGACTCACATAACGCCTGATAAATTTCATCGGCAGAAGGGTGCGTACGGTTTTTCAACAAATAATCCATAATGGCAATACGCTGAAGTGACGGTTTAATTCCCCGTTCAATCAAATAGTTTTTTGTGGTGTTTGTCATAACATGAAATTATTACACTATTGTTTCCTCTACAAATCTATATCATTAGAATCTTTCAAAATAAAAAGCCACATTCGATTTAACAAAAATTGCGGGGTTATTTTGAACGATTCAAGATTACCCCGCAACACAATATATGCTTTCTCTATAACCACTTCTTCTTCCTGAAATAAATCAGGATCAAAATACACGCCGTTATCATCAAAACGATAGAAAACGGGTATCCCCAGGCTTGTTCCAACTCAGGCATGTGTTTAAAGTTCATGCCGTAAATACTGGCAATCAATGTTGGCGGCATAAAAATCACCGACACGACGGTGAAGATCTTGATAATTTTATTCTGTTGGATATTCACCAAACCGAGAAAAGTATCCTGCATATAATCCAGTCGCTCAAAACCGAACTTGGTATGCTCGATCAAGGAGTTAATATCCTTAATTACAATCGAAAGCCTGGGCTTTAGTTCATTTGGAAAGAGCGCACTCTTCAGCATATTGGATACTACACGCTGTTTGTCAATGATATTTTCCCGAATAGACATAGTCTTATCCAGCATATTTTTTATCTGCATCAGGATATCTTCATCAACATCGTTGATAGACTTGCTTAATATAGAGATTTCACCCGTCAGTTCCTCGATAATGTCGGCATCCCGTTCAACGCGGGTTTCCAATAAAGCGACGAATATATGATAACCGGTCGGATAGTTTATCGGATTGGCAAAAATACGCTTCACGGTTTCATTAAATGAGCGCAATTCACAACTTCGCACAGAAACCAGAATATTATTTTTCAGGATAAATGAAACCGGCTCTTTTTCGAAATTTTCCAACAGGAAATTGGAATTAGCCACCAACGTATCCGGAGTCTCAATATAGCGCGAACTGATCTCAATCTCTTCGATCTCTTCCTCTTCCTGGATATATATTTTGAGAAAATCTTCCAGTTCTTCCTCAACGGCCTCCGTTACATCATTCAGGTCAATCCATACAAATTGCGACATGGGGATTTTTTTCAGGATCCCCATATTCCGGCTAATTTTTATGCGGCCTTCATCATGATAAAATAGCTTTATTTCTGCCATAATGCGGAATATTTACAGATAACAATAGCACAACGTGCGTTCAATTAGAGTTCTTGAGCTGATCATTGATCAAGTGACAATAGCTCTTTAATCATTTAAAATATGGATGGTATGGCAAGCTACAAGCGCTGCGGTTTCAGTTCGTAGGCGACTGGAACTAAGCGAAACCGGCAGAAATCCGTTCTGTTTGGCCAATGCAACCTCCTCTTCACTAAAATCGCCTTCCGGTCCGATCAGGATGAGTACATTTCCCCCTTTATTATATTGCGAGGTCAATGATTTTTTATCCGGATCATCGTAGCAATGAGCAATAAACTTCTGTCCATCAAAAGGCATTTTCACAAAATCGGAAAAGGAAACCAGTCCATCCAATACCGGAAGTGAGGCTTTCAACGATTGTTTCATGGCTGAAACGAGAATCTTCTGAATACGATCATTCTTCACCTCTTTGCGCTCTGAGTAACGACAGCGAAGCAAGGTCAATGCATCAAGCCCAATCTCGGTTGCCTTTTCGGCAAACCACTCTGTACGATCAATATTTTTGGTTGGAGCAACAGCTATATGTACGGAAAAATCGCGGTGATGAGATGCAGGAATTTCTTCCAGGATTTCAACAGCACAACGCTTGGGATGCGCCCTCACTATCCGTGCCCTGAAGAGAGAACCTTTGCCATCGGTCAATACCACCTCCTCCCCTTCGGGCAAACGCAGCACTTTTGCGCAGTGCAGCGATTCATCTTCCGGCATTTCCAGAGTGGTCTTTATGTCCGGTGTATAGAAAACATGCATAATTAATTCGGTCTGTTAAGCATAAGAAGATTAAATGTTTTCGCCTCGTTTTTTTAGCTCGTCCCTGATTTTGGAAGCATATTCGTAATTTTCATCATCAATGGCTTCCTGAAGTCTTTTATTCAATTCTTCCGTGCTTAAGCTCTGAAACTGTTGAACCGCTGTTGTTTCATCTTCTTCCTCTTCGGTCGGCTCATTGCTATCTTCGCGTCCTTCGATGATGACTCCGGCCTCCTGCAAAATCAGTTCGGTGGTATATATCGGACATCCTACCCGCAAAGCCACGGCAATGGCATCCGATGTGCGGGAATCTATCTTAACCTGACGTTCTCCATTGTCAAAAAGCATTTCCGCATAAAACACACCGGCTACCATCTTATAGATATATACTTCCAATAGACGGATTCCGAATGCCTGGCTAAAGGTCTGGAAAAGATCATGCGTCAAAGGACGGCGTGGTGTAATATGTTCCAGTTGAATAACAATAGATTGGGCTTCGGGAGTACCGACAATGATGGGTATTTTGCGGGGACCATCTATTTCGCCGAGAATTAAAGCATAAGCACCGGTCTCGACCTGGCTGATGGTGATTCCATATACTTTGAGTGGTATGCGTTTCTCCATAATATATCCTTGTTTGACTTATAGAAAACAAATATAAACAATAATACGGAGTAAGAGAATCTTTTTGCTAAATAGATAATGAGAAAAGCGCTGTGTGTAAAGAAAGAAGAGGGAACCGTATAAAACGAGAAAAGGTTGTCATCACGACAACCTCAACCTTTTTGTTAACCTTAAATCTAATACCATGAAAAACATAGTACAAAGATAAGGGGTTGATGACTATCGTCAAAGAGACTAAACATCATTTAGTGCCATTTGACACCATGTTAACACAAATCGACCATTAACTTAATCAAAGCCGACACGTTAACAACCAAAACAGTTAATGAATATGGAATGGGTAAAGTTGAATGAGTAGAAAATGCCAGTTATTGAAACGTTGAAGAGTAACTCTAAAACAGGAACCGTATAAAACGAGAAAAGGTTGTCATCACGACAACCTCAACCTTTTTGTTAACCTTAAATCTAATACCATGAAAAACATAGTGCAAAGATAAGGGGTTGAAGACTG
>JAUZOF010000313.1 GCA_030706585.1 Bacteroidota bacterium | reverse complement strand
CGCTGAAAGAAAAATTATATTGATCTTTTAGGTCAGCAATCGGAAATTTAATTTTATCAGGATCGCCTTCAGCAGCAGCTTTCTGAACATTAGGCCCGCCCGGGTAACCAAGCCCAAGCATCTTTGCAACTTTATCAAAAGCTTCTCCTGCTGCATCGTCAATGGTTTGTCCCACAACTTCCATGTCGTTGTAAGCTTTTACCAAAATAATCTGTGAATTACCCCCCGAAACCAACAGGCATAGGAAAGGGAATTTAGGTTGGTTGTCATCCTCTTCGTGCTCTTTGATAAAATGGGCCAATACGTGTGCATGAAGGTGGTTTACATCTACCATTGGGACGTTTAATCCGGCAGCAAACCCTTTGGTGAAAGAGGTTCCGACCAAAAGAGATCCCATTAATCCCGGTCCGCGGGTAAACGCGACAGCACTCAATTGTTCTTTTTCAATTCCGGCACGAGTCAGTGCTGCATGCACTACAGGTATAATGTTCCGTTCATGGGCACGCGAAGCTAACTCGGGTACCACACCACCGTATTCACGGTGAACGTCCTGATTGGTAATTACGTTTGAAAGCATGACTCCATTGCGGATAATAGCCGCTGAGGTGTCGTCACACGATGATTCTATGCCTAGTATGATTGTATCCATTGTCCTTTATTTTCGGCAAAAGTACACAATTATTCGGAGAGAAAATGACGGTTGAATGGGCGAATATGTGTAAATTTGTCAAATAATATACCCTTTGCTATCGTGATTAAATTCATCAAATATACTCTTATATCTATCCTTGTATTTATCGTTGTGATAAATGCATCTCTCTATATTTTGCTCAATATCCCGTCAATCCAGCGAAAGATTACAATTTTTGCAACCGAGACACTTAAAAAACAGCTGAATACCGAAGTCAGAATCAAAAGTGTTGATTTTGCATTTATGAATAAAGTGGCTTTGAAAGAGGTTTATATTGAAGACCAGCGTCACAGAGTATTACTGGATGCCAATAAAATTGCAGTTGGTTTAAATCCGATTGAACTGTTGTACAACCGGTTGATTATTAATACTATTCAGCTTTATAGTTTTCACCTTTATCTTTCCAAAGATACCCCAAAGTCAAAACCTAATTATCAGTTTGTTCTTGACGCTTTTAAGTCGGATTCTACGAAAAAAGCCAAACCGTTGGCTGAGGTGCAGATCAAATCCATTGTTATCCGTCGGGGAAATGTAAACTACGATGTTTTTTCAGAACCATACAAATTTGGTCGGTTTAATGCGACCCACGTCCGTCTGAGAAATTTATTGGCCAATATTTCCCTGCATACATTTACACAAGAGAATATTGATGCTGTTATTAAGCGTCTTGCCTTTGAGGAAAACTCCGGCTTTACAGTGAAAAAACTCACCATGCGCCTGATTTCCAAGCATAAAAAGGTGTCATTGAATAATTTTAAACTTGAAATGCCTCAATCTAATCTGGCATTTGATAATGTTTCACTGGATTATAGCAAGGTTGATGCTACACATAAATTCAATGATGTAGCAAGGTTTAATGTAGAGATCCCGGACGGAACCTTATGTCCGCATGATATTGCAGCATTTGTACCGGCATTTCGTTCCTATTATTCGGTATTGCATCTTGAAACAGCTGTAAAAGGAACTGTCAATAATTTGAATATTAGTAAGATAAATGTTAGCTCGGGCGATAAACTCAGTCTAAGTGCAAGATTGAGGCTTGATGGAACATCAGATATGGCCAATGCCTATTTGTTTGGTAAAATCAATAAACTTCGGATTGATCCAGCCGGTACGACTGAGCTGGTTCGTAATTTGTCAGCGCGCCGAACAGATCTGGGTGAATGGGCACAACGTGCAGGTGTGATTGAATTTAGCGGTGAAGTATCTGGATTCTTGTCGGATCTTGTGGCATTTGGAATGATAAAAAGTAGTCTGGGCGTTTTAAAAACAGACTTAAAAATAGGCCAGGATACCGAGTCAAAACGTATGACCTTTAACGGAAAACTCGTAACTCAGGATTTTGCTTTGGGAAGATTGCTGGCCAACCAGTCATTGGGTAATATTGGTCTTAATCTTCAACTTGATGGGTATCAGGATCCGAAACAATTGCCCCAGGGGAAAGTCAAAGGCGAGATTTTTAAGGTTGATTTTAATAATTACCAGTACCGGAATATCCGAATAAACGGAGACTTCCAGGGAAGTATTTACAAAGGTAATCTGGAACTAAATGACCCGAATGGCTATTTCTATCTTGGAGGAATTGTGGACAGCAATCCTCGCAATCAAAAGTTTAAGTTAATCAGCAGAGTACGTAATCTGGACTTGAATGCGCTGAATCTTTCGAAGCAGTACAGAGGTTCCCGATTGAGTTTTACAATGAAAGCTGACCTGAATGGAAAATTACCTGACCAGGCATTGGGAGAAGTCTCCATAGATAGTTTGCATTTTCAGGATAGCCGGAATGACCTTAGCTTAGGGCGCATTACAGTTCAATCTCTGAAAGAGGGGGGATTACAACGATTACGAATCGCGTCTCCTTTGATTAACGGGGAGTTGAAGGGGAAATACCAGATCTCTGCACTGCCACACAGTTTACTGTTTTTTGCGTCACAATATTTTCCATCGCTTACCCATAAGGTATTTCCTGTTGCGCCGACAAATGATTTTGATTTTTCATTTCAGATTTCCAACACTGAAAAAGTTGGTTCGGTATTTAATCTGCCCGTTACTTTTTCAGATGACAGTTATGTAAAAGGGGCTTACAGTGATTTCTCTCACAAATTTTTTACTGAAGCCTATGTGCCTACATTTACGATGAAAAATAAAACCTACAATGATGTGAAGCTATTTGTTGATAATGAGAATCAGCAATTACATTTGTCTGCAGGAACCTATTTTCAGAATAAAAAGAAAGATAATATCAGTTTCTCATTTAATATGATGGCTCAGAGTGATATGGCTGAATGTAAATTGGACTGGAGCAACTCTGCAAAACACACGTATAGTGGAGAATTAAACTTTAAAACAGCTTTTAAAGAGCGTTTTAAAGGAGCTCCGGGAATGAATTTTACCATTATGCCTGGTTCGTTTATTCTAAATGATTCAACATGGAATATTGCACAGTCAACAGTTGTAGTGGATTCCGGCAGGGTATCTGTTCGTGATTTTTCTTTATCGAAGCTGAACCAATTCGTCAAGATTGATGGTAGTGTGTCTAAGAACCCTGAAGATACGCTTTATCTCTCATTGAAAAATATCAATCTGGAATATGTTTTTAATACGCTGAATATTAAAAATGTGAATTTTGGCGGTAAGGCTACCGGGGATTTTATTCTAACCAATCTTATGCGCACTCCTGTTTTACTTACTGAAAACTTTGAGGTCGAGGATTTTTCATTTAACCAGGTTCGTTTTGGAAGGCTGAATCTGTTTAGTCGTTGGAACTCCGAAAATAATGGTATCCAAATGCAAGGTGGTATTATGGGGTATTTGGGAAATAAATCGAAGGTAAACGGATATATTTTCCCAACAAAGGACTCCATTTCAATGAACTTCAATGCTTCGCAATTAAATGTCGAGTTCTTGAAGCCGTATCTGGGCGGAATATTAAAAGACCTGTCAGGGCAGGCGAGTGGCAATGCGCAACTCTTTGGTCATTTCAGTAATCTAAATCTGTCCGGTGATGTCAAGACAGACAAGCTACGTTTCAAGGTTGATTATCTGAATACTTATTATTCAATCAGCGATAGTCTGCATTTGAGACGTAACCAGATTTATTTCAATAATATCAACGTGTTGGATAAAGAAAAGAATGTAGCTATTGCATCGGGTATGATTCGTCATAACGATTTATCGAATTGGCGCTATTCTATACAGATGACAACGCCTAAAATGTTGGTATATGATGCTGCTCGTAAAAATAATCCGATGTTTTACGGGCCTGTCTATGGCTCCGGAAATGTAACAATCAAAGGGGACGAAAAAGTTACAGATATTGATGTGAATATGCAGACAAATCCGGGGACAAATTTCACTATTTCTCTGAATGATGAAAGGTCAGCAACAGAATACAACTTTATTACGTTCCGCAATAAGAAACAGGAATTACTGGAGCTTCAAAGACGGAGAGAAGAGGTTTTGGATATTGCCGTAAAATCCCAACCTGTAGAAAAAGCCCCTCCGGCATCGTCTTCAATTCTGAATCTGAACCTCTTTATTGATATAAATCCGGCGGCGAATCTCAATCTTTTGATGGATCCAGTGTTGGGAGATATGATTGAAAGTCACGGATTGGGAAATATGAAGTTGGTATATAGTACCAATAAAGATGTACAATTATTTGGGCTATATACTATTGAGCGTGGTACTTATGGCTTCAATTGGCAGAATGTTTTTAAGAAGAAATTTACGATAAGTGAGGGGAGTAGTGTTTCTTTCAATGGAAGTCCTTATTCGGCAGATTTGGATATAAATGCGATGTACACGACGACTGCCGACCTGGCAGACCTTGATGAAAACTTCGTGAATGACAAAGAGCTAAGCCGGACAAGTACCCAGGTGCAATGCCTGCTCAAGGCAACAGGTAATATGAATAAACCGGATTTAAAATTTGACCTGAATTTCCCGAATAATTCTGAAGAGGTTAATCGTCGGGTGAAGAGTATTGTAAACACTGAGGATATGATGGCCCGTCAGATTGTCTATTTGATGCTCATGAATCGTTTTTACACTCTTGATTACTCTAACTCCGGCTCGACTAACCGTCAGAGTCAGATTGGGTCAATAGCATCGGCAACAATCGGCTCTCAGCTCAATAATTTGCTGTCGCAGGTAACCGATAAGGTGAATATCGGAACTAACGTGAAACTGGATAATACCAATAACTATAATAATATGGAGGTGCAGGTTGCTCTCTCCAGCCAGTTGCTAAATAATCGGTTATTGATTAACGGGAACTTCGGATACCGGGATAATATTGCTACCAAGACCTCTTTTATCGGTGATTTTGACCTTGAATATAAACTGACCAAGTCCGGAGAATGGCGGGCAAAAGTGTATAATCACTCCAATGACCGTTATTATTATCTGAAATCATCTCTCACTACACAGGGGTTAGGTATTATTTATAAGAAAGATTTCAACGCATTGCATGATTTATTCCGGAAACCAGAATCGGAGAAGAAATAATTTTGAAAATTCTCTCAAAGGGATGGTTTTAACAGTTTGTGCTGTTATGGGTTGATTATCAGTGAATAGCCTGCCGGAGGGCTTTGGACGTGATTTTGATAGGTGCAAAAAAAGGATGTATAGTTAAATTTTTTCGTTCGAAAATTTGCAGAATAAAAAACAATCGCTACCTTTGCACTCGCAATTGAGACGGTAACGCGCTAACAATTGCGAAGTGAACTTTGAAAGATAAAATGCGAAAGTAGCTCAGTTGGTAGAGCATAACCTTGCCAAGGTTAGGGTCGCGGGTTCGAGTCCCGTCTTTCGCTCAAAGCGACAACGGTGGTTGT
>JAUZOF010000312.1 GCA_030706585.1 Bacteroidota bacterium | reverse complement strand
TGGCTAATACCAGCGATCCGATTTCAGATATTGCTTATGCTGTGGGGTTCAACAACCCGAAATATTTCAGTAGTTGCTTTAAGAGTGAGTTTGATGTAACACCGAGTGATTATAGGGATGGGCAGCAACGGAAGATAGCCGTTGAGGTAGAATCCTGAGTCGTATTACAGTAAAAGAGATAAATTGACAAAGGAGAAATGGTCGGATACTTTCTGGGCGTTTCTCCTTTTTTTGATGCTTCTCGGCAAGGTGGCATTGGTTCAATTGCCTCCGGCTTTAGCTCGGGGATTATAGAATTGATTTTGGATGTTGGCTTTAGCCGGGTATTAATAGTTTGATATATAGATATCTTTTGTAGTTATCTATTCGGCTAAAGCCTATACCGCTCTCTTTATACCCATCGTTTCCCAACGAGTGGCTAATTGTGAAACGTTTATAACGTTGAATTTACTTTCGCGATACAATCGCTTATCCATCCGCCCCTCGATAGAATCGAGGGGGATGAAAGAGAATTTGATAGTGTATAAAATTACAAATAAACCGATATTGTGAATTGCGTAATATCGGTTTGACCTTATGGTTTATCAGGCTTTGTTTATCTGTGGTGCGGTGAGTTTGATGAATAAATATGCGCATAATCCTTCATATTTATGATTGTGTGAAGGTGTTGTTGTTAAATAAGTAAAGATGCAAGTATATGTGTGTGTTGTATAGCATTGTATTGGTTATTTGTGATATCTTTGCTATTGTAAAATATATATGCTATATTTGTACGTGTAAAGTCTGTGAAGTAGACTTTTCTTCTTTAAATAATAGAGAAAGGAGATAGCTTTGGGTAAAGAAAAAGACATAGAGCAATTACCGGAAATGGCCGACAACAGCCTTTCAGCTTCATCGCATACTGATGATGGGGTGGTAGGGAGGGTTGCAGCCTCCATTCGCTCTTTCTTTTCCTCTTCTTTTACGACATCTCATTCAGCCTCATCACTCACCTCTGATCGCGAAAACAGCTCCTCTTCATTCACGCCTGATAAAATCGCCTCCGATGTAGCAGAGTCCGAATCATTCCAGGCAAAGCTTAATTATTTCAACGGAGATGAACTTGCCGCACGCGTTTGGGTGCGTATGGATAGCACGAATATCTATCCGGCTTTCACTCTGAGCGCGTTTGAGGTCTTGCGGAGCTATCTTGATAGTTGCATAACATCACATTCGAGTCAGGATAACCGGTATCTGCAAAGCCGGATGTTTCGCCGGTTAACGAATAAAGCAAAACAACAGAGCAAACACTCTTTCCCGAATATAAAAGCGGGATATTCGACCTACGAAATGCCTTCTTCGGCGTTTGAAGGTAAAAATATAGGGTACGAAGTGCCTTCCAACGTGTTTGGAAGCACAAATGCTGGGTACGAAATGCTTTCTTTGATGGAGGAAGGCAGTAATTTGCATTACAATCCGCATTTTGACATCGAAAAAAGCAGTTCGTACCTCTTCGGAATGCATTTTTCGATAGAAGAAGATATTTCGTCATTGCTTTGGGGGGATTTTTTTTCAGCAGAAGAGAGCCTGCCGGAGTTTGACCGCCTGTTTGACGATAACATAAGCTTCTCGTCTCCTTCGACAACTGATATTTACACCAACAACAGCAGCTATACTCATCCGTGGATATTCCCTGATTTGGAAGCGGTGGCATTGAAGGAACAAAAGCATCACCTTGACTTCTATTTAGCTATTCTCTATAGAGGCGTTACCGTACAAAAAGTTGCGGGGCGTGCTCCTCCTTTTATTTAATCTTTGCCTCATTTGTAGCATTATCTGCTTTCCGAAAGTTACTCTTGTCCGGAATAATTTCCCTGCCCTGCGGGGGATAACGGGGGATGTTATATCCTTTCCACATATACCGGCGGTGTTTGAAATACTTTTTGGGATAATGGGGTTATGCTTGTTGAGGTCGTCGTTTGTGCAGTGAGCTTACACAGATAAGTATCCTGCAAAAAAAATATCTCATTTTCAAACTAAAAGATTATTCAAAATGAAACTAGAAATAGCTTTTTCAAAGCTCAACAATGGATCGTTGGGCGCATTCGTAGGTCACACCCTGCAAACAATTAATCAAAGTAATGAACCGGAGTTGATTGGCCACGATAAGGTGGTTACTCTAATATCAACCTACGAAGTGTATCAGGAGTCCCTGAGTAAACGGGTTTATAACCTATATACACAGGATTTGTCCAGGAGTTTCGAATCGGTCAATACCGCTTTCGTCTCTTTTAAAAGACATGTAAACTTTCTGTTGTACAGTACAGATGCAGAGGAGGTGCAGATAGCGGAGCTGATTCGCAAGCATCTTGGTTCATTGGATCGCAGCTGGAGCCGACTACGTATTTCGCAGCAGTCGCCATACATTCACAATATCCTGAATGAATTTGGCAAGTTACAGTATAGTGTTATTATGAGTAAGACCAATCTCTCTAAAAAGCTTGCCGGAATGCAAACTGCGATTGAGGCTTACGATGTGGTACTGGCAAACAATGTAAACGATAAAAACTCGATGAAGGCCATAGCTTCGGCTTGTTCGTTGCGTGGTAAACTGATTGAGGATTATACCACAGTGTATAGTTACGTGTACGGGCTTTCCACAACGACCGATGACGCAAAATGGAAACTGATGATCGAACAGTTTTATCAGTTTTATCTCTCGGAGTTGGCTAATCAGCGCTCTAAATCCTCTTCGGATGATAGCTCTGATTCTTCATCTACGGATAAGACTTCGGATAATAGCGATACTACGAAGTGATAATTAAAACTGACGGGCGGGGCAGGTGCTCTGCCCGCTAGATTATTTGAAGAAATGATTAACTTTAGGGGTGGTTTTCTGTTTTTACCTCTTTCCTTTTTTTCTCACAATCATAAGTAGTTACTCATGCTTCAGAGTGCAGGTATGGAGATTTGAAGGAATAGAAGTTTGTGTAATACGTCTAATATAGTTCTAAAGTAGTAAGGAATTTGATTTAGGCCACATTGCCCTTGTCACGTCAAAATGAATCGATTTACTAATCCTGAATTAAATGCTTTATATATGATTAAATGGTGTTTGAGTGTTTTGATATCGTTTATAGTTGTCGCTTATTCGTTTGGGCAAAATAATAAACAGTACAACTTTAAAATAAATGGGACTATTAATGCAGACGCGGGTATGGTTAGTCTTCAGTTTTTTAAGGATTATATATCCAGTAAAGACAAAGAGCTGGAGACGAAGGTGAAGGATGGTAAATTTACAATTTCAGGATATATATCTGAGTCACAGTCTGTGTTTTTGCTATTTGATGAACGTTATGTGTCTTCTGATTTTATTATCGAAAAAGGTGTACAGACTATTTCAGTAAATGTTGACTCGACGCGTGAAGTACCTATGGTTTCAAATAAAACTATGCAAAAAGAATATCCTCAGTATGTTGCTTTTTATAAACAGCAGAAAATTAAGTATGCTATTTTTGATCAAAAGGAAGATAGTTTGAGAAGGCATTATAATTTGCCTGAAGATATAAAGTTTAATATGAAGAAGAAGCGTGATATCCTAGATAGAGAATCTGATAGATTGCTGTTGACCTATACCCAAATGCACCCGAATTCTAATATTGCATTTTGGAAACTTGTTCGATTGATGTCATGGGGGTATGAGCCTATATTCGATTCTATCTATCATGCATATTCAGGTGTGCTAAAAAATGGATATGCCGGTTACATTTTGAAAAAGAAGTTAGACGTTGGAAGACAAACTTCAGTAGGAAAACAATTTCCGGAGTTGTCATGTGTCAATAATACTAATGACAAATTTTCGACAAGTCTCTTTCAGAAAAACAAAATGACACTCGTCGATTTTTGGTATAGCCGATGCAATCCTTGCCGGGCGCAATTCAATGGAATGAAAGAGTTGTACCGTCAATTTGGCGATAAGGGATTTGAAATAGTAGGAATCTCTGTTGATTCAGATGCCGACAAAATAAATTGGGGAAAAACAATACTCAATGAGAATTTAAGTTGGTTACAATATTTGGATTTGAATGGTAAAGCAGCAAAGAGCTTGTCCATATATGTTTACCCTACCAACTTCTTGGTTGATAGTACTGGTAAAATAATAGCCAAGAATGTTTCGTTAGAAGAGTTGAAATCAATATTAGGGAAAGTAATTGAGTAGTGATGTAATGTGTTGCCCCTTTTAATCCCATTCTGAATAACAACATTCAGTGTCTTACGAGAATCTGATTGCTGCGATAACTCCATACAGAAATCAAAAATATTCTCAGACTGTAAGAATGAAGAGGTAAGTATGCTGATAGACAATAGGAATCAGCTTAATGGCAACAATTGTTTCTGATAATATACTTTTGGCGGGATTAGCACTCCCGCCTTTTTTATACCACCAATGTGTCATTTGCAGGGGTGTATTTATTTTTCATTACTTATACACTGACTCCGTACCTTTTATATAGAATGATATTTAGCCCACTCCTCAATCCAGCCGCTTATAACCTTACACCACTCCTCATTATCGTTGAGGCAGGGTATTGCCAGGAACTCTTCACCGCCATGTTTCAGAAATTCATTTTTAGCTTCCATTCCGATCTCCTCCAATGTCTCCAGGCAATCAGCTACGAAAGCCGGCGTTACAATGGCCAGTTTCTTCACTCCATCTTTAGCCAGTTTTTGTACAGTTTCAGATGTGTAAGGTTTCAGCCACGCCTCCTTCCCCAGTCTCGATTGAAAAGAGGTACTCACCTTATCAACAGCAAGTCCAAGCTCCTCACACACCAATCGGGTCGTCTCGTAACACTGGTGCCTGTAGCAGAATTCATGAGCGGGGGAGGGCGTTTGACAGCACGAACCGTCGATTTTGCAATGCGAATGAGTGATGTCTGATTTCAAAATATGCCGTTCCGGAATGCCATGATAAGAAAAAAGCAAATGGTCAATCTCTTCCCCGGCAAGTGATTCCCGGATTGATTCCGCCAAAGCACTGATATATTCCGGTCTGTGGTAAAAAGCAGGAAGCGACGATAATTTCATTTCACGAAAATACTTTTTCTGTAAACTGTGCGCTTTTTCGAGTATGGTAACCGTAGTTGCCATCGCATGTTGCGGATAAAGAGGAATAATAAGTACTTCGTCAATACCTGTTCCGGCTAACTCTTTAAGACCTGTTAGAATGGATGGTTCTCCATATCGCATGGCCAATGCTACCGGTAGTGCAGTCTGTTTTGCTATCTTTTGGTGCATCCGTTTTGACAAAACGATTAATGGAGAACCCTCGTCCCACCATATTTTTTGATAATTCCTGGCTGATTTTTCCGGTCGTGTGCGGAGTATAATCCCCTTTACTAATAATGTACGCGAGATGTAAGGAATGTCGATGACGTATTTATCCATCAGAAATTCTCCGAGATATCTTTTCACATCATGCGGAGTAGGGGAGTCTGGAGAACCGAGATTTATTAAAAGTGCACCTTTGCTCATGATCCGTCAATATTTC
>JAUZOF010000311.1 GCA_030706585.1 Bacteroidota bacterium | reverse complement strand
TGAACCGGATAGGTCATGTATTGCTCCATTACATGCATGAAAGTATCGACAACACCATTAGATAACTGTTTCTGAGGAATAGAGAAAGTGACTTCCGGATCAAGGATAGAAAATACCGGAAACATATATTCAGACATAAATGCCAGCTTTTCTTTTTTAGCCCGGTAAGAAATTACTGCCCTGCAATTCATTTCAGAACCGGTCGCCGGAAGGGTCATTACAGAAGCCACCGGAACAGAGGGCTTGCACAATCTTGCATCTTTGACCAGCTTCCACGGGTCGGAATTGTAACTCATTGCTTGTGAAATAAATTTCGTGCCATCCAATACAGAACCACCACCAACGGCCAGCAGGAAGTCAATGTTATTTTCCTGCGCTACAATTACCGCTTTAAGTAAGGTTTCATAGTCCGGATTGGGTTCAATGCCCCAAAATTCCACGGTGAAGTGATGTTTTAATGCATTCTTGACCTGGTCATATACACCATTCGTCCGCACACTTCCTCCGCCGAAAGTAATCATTACCCGTTTTTCTGCCGGAATCTCAGTCGCAAGCATGCTGATTTCCCCTTTCCCAAAAATGATTTTGGTTGGATTCTTAAAACTGAAGTTGTTCATATTATAACTTTTTTGTGTGAGCCAATTTATAAGTGGTAAACTTATGAATTTTCATTCATTGGAGAAATAATTTTCAGCTATCAATTGCTGCAATTTAGATGCTACAATTAAAACAAATTTGTCCCCGAAATTATTTCGAAATAACGGAGACAAAACGAATTTCATACAAAAAAACAGGCCTTCATCGGTAACATTGAAACTACCCATACTTTTTTTACCAGATAAAAATTCGTAAACTTGCACTGTTTCAGGCAATTTACAATACCCAACCCCTTTTATATGAGAAAAGTTCAGACTCTTATTTTTCTGCTTATTATGATTGTTTTACCGATTTATCTGGTAATCTCAGTTCAAAAATTCAGGAAAGAGACTACTCCATTTAAACGTTTCTATACCGTATCCGAAATTAAGAAACGGGGAAAACTTCGTATTCTGACTCTTTACAGTTCCACCTCTTATTTTATTTACCGTGGGCAGGAAATGGGATATGAATATGAACTTGCTTCAGGATTTGCTGAATCATTGGGGGTACAAACCGAGGTCATTGTTGCTGAAAATACCAATCAACTGATCCGGCTCCTGCGTGAAGGTAAAGGGGATGTGGTTGCCTATAATATGCCTATTTCCAAACAATTGAAAGATAGCATAAGTTATTGCGGACGGCAATTTATTACCAACCAGGTGCTTGTACAACCTACCGGACCTAAGCATAAAACCTTGAAGGATGTCACCGAACTCATCGGCAAGGATGTTTATGTAACAGGGAATTCACGTTATCTGCAACGGCTGATCCACCTTAACCAGGAGCTTGGTGGCGGTATTCATATCCATGTAAACAATAAAGACTCGGTTACCTCGGAAGACCTGATCGGTATGGTTTCCAATGGGGAGATTCCATACACTGTATCGGACGATAACATTGCCCGACTGAATAAAACTTATTATGAAAACATTGATATCAGCCTTAAAGTTAGCTTTCCCCAACGTCTGTCTTGGATGGTGGATAAGCAGAATACCTCTTTGGAAAGTGCCTTGAATAAGTGGTTTGCCGAGAATGTTCACTCCGATAACTACCGCGCCATCATCAAACGTTATTTCGAGCAGAGTAAAAACCCCTCCAGTCTGATTATCCCGAAAATTACTAAAGGACGTATTTCGGCATATGATCTGCTATTTCGTAAATATGCCAAAGAGATAGGCTGGGATTGGCAACTGCTGGCAGCTGTCGCTTTCGTGGAATCTAAATTTGATCCCAATGAAGTATCGTGGGCAGGTGCAAAAGGATTGATGCAGATTATGCCGCGAACAGCTGCTTCCGTTGGTGTATATGGAGGAAAGGCTTTTGATCCGGAAGTGAATGTGAAAGGCGCCGTTACCGTTTTCCATGCACTGAACCGGGTATTTTCCAAGGTAAAGAAACGTTCCGACCGGATTAAGTTTATACTTGCAGCATACAATTCAGGGGTAAGCCATATCGTAGATGCTCAGGCACTGGCAAATAAATACGGGAAAGATCCATTGGTGTGGGAAGGTCATGTCGCTCATTACCTTGCGCTGAAAAGTAATCCTGAATATTACGATGATCCGGTCTGTAAATCCGGTTATGCACGCGGAACAGAGACTTGCAATTATGTTACCAAGGTCATGCATATTTTCGAATTCTACAAAAAGAAGACTGCCGGAAAATGATCGTTTGAACGAATTAAGACTACAACCTGTTATTTCTTAAAAAGCTTTATCCTCATTCACGCAAAGCTTAACCCGAAATCTGTCTGTTTTATCGGGAAAAGCTTAATTGGAGAAAGCGGTTGAAATATCTTTGCCAATCTATATTCAAAAGGTTATGGTAAAAAGAGTTTTAATCATCGCTATATTGGTTCTGGCGGGGAAACAGTTATTTGCACAAAATCAGGAGAAAATCATCCCGGTAGATATTTCTTTATGGCATCCTATCGCATTGTTTCCCGATTCCCCTCAAAATAAAGTCTTCCTCAATATTGGCTTACCACAAACCCAACAGCATAACGTTCGTGGATTAAATCTGAGTCTGCTCGGCAGTAAATTAAAAGGCTGTTTTAGTGGGCTGAACCTCACCGGATTTATATCTGAAAATCAGTGTAAGGTCAATGGCGTGACCATTGCCGGCCTTGGTAATTTTACGTCCGGAGAACAAACCGGACTAGCTGTTTCTTGCGGTATCAATCTCAACTTCAATAATGTAAAAGGATTTGAACTGGCGGCCGTAAGTAATTTTGATATCGGTCATTTAAAGGGATTTCAGTTCAGTTTTTTCAACAACTTTGTTGCCGGACATTTACACGGAATGCAACTTAGTCCGGCCATGAATGTGGCGGCTTCAAGTGTCAAGGGGATTCAGCTTTCCGGGATGATGAATGTTACTATGGAAAACCTGGATGGTGTCCAAATCGGATTTGGCAATTATGCCAGAAATTTTCGTGGGGTACAGCTGGGGCTAATAAATTCTGTTGGTCGTGGATTCAAAGGAGTGCAGATTGGCCTCATAAATTATTCTTACGACGATGCTAAAGTGAAATTAGGCCTGATAAATGTTTCCAGGATTACTCATATTCAGTGGTTGATGTACTCTGGAAATAGTTCTTACAGTAATTTTGCAGCCCGATTCAAGGATAAATATTTTTTCAATCAAATAGGAATCGGATTTCCGTCTTATTTATCTAAAAATGCTTTTTCAGGGGAAGTAAACTATCGTGCCGGAGTGATTTTACCCATAAAAAGATTTTCTCTTCTGGGTGATTTGGGGTTTTCGCATATTTCGCTGGAAGACAAGGATCAAAGTTCAGCGACACCTAAAAGTCTTTACTCCCTTCAGACTCATTTAACCGGGGAATATCAGCTAATGAAAAAGATATCAGTATTCGTTAGTGGCGGATATCTTATGGCCTCCAAATATGGCGAATTAAAAGTCTTCAGCAAGAAACCTGTCTTGGAATTCGGGGTCGCTCTCTTCTAAAAAAATCACCTATGAGAAAATATTACTTTAAAATATTCTGTTTAATAGCGGTTTTGATTTATACCTCCCAAATCTCAGCCCAAACCCAACTCAAGTCACAAGTTGTTACCTGGTTCAATGACTCAACCGTGGAGAAACATCCCTGGAAAGCTGCCGCTACAGTTTTCGGTGCAAATATGGCTGTGTGGTCGTTTGACCGTTTTGTCGAAAAAACACCATGGTCAGATATTAATCTAAAATCAATCAGAGTTAATTATCATCATGGATTTGCCTGGGATAACGATATGTTTTTAACCAACCAGTTTATGCACCCTTACCACGGCAGTCTGTATTATAATGCAGCCCGGGCAAACGGACTCAATTACTGGCAGAGCATTCCTTATACGATTGGTGGTAGTTTAATGTGGGAAATGTGTATGGAAAAAGAGCCCCCATCCATTAATGACCTGTTTTCGACCTCTATTGGAGGGCTTTTTGGTGAAGTTACAAATCGTATATCAAGTGCTATTGTTGATGAATCGGCCCGGGGGCTTCCGCGTGTTGGAATGGAGGTCGCCGGATTTTTTCTGGCTCCAACCAAATCTATTACCCGCATGATAAACGGTGATATGTTTCATAGTCGTCCCCGGAAATATTACAGGGCATACAAACCATTTCCACTTCACTTTCAGGGTGGGGTAGGAGCCAGTTTCAATGCTGATCAAACCCATCTGTTTAAAGGTAAGTTCAGCAATATTATAGATGTGCAGGTTCAATACAATGATCCCTTCGAAATTGAAGATTGCAAACCATTTGATTATTTCCAGCTGAATGCCACCTTTAAACAATTTTCTAACCAACCTAGACTTAGTAGATTAAGTGCAATGGGGTTACTTTGGGGAAAGAATTTCAGACCTTATAAAAACCATAAAATGCTTTATGGAATTTTCCAGCACTTCGATTATTATAACTCTGATTCTTTATTCAATACTTCCGATAAAGTTCCATATAAGATATCTTCATCCGCTGCGTTTGGGGCAGGATTACTTTACAACTTCCAGAATGACCTAAAAACAATATCGATGGATATGGGTATTCATTTCAATGCCATTCTGATGGGAGCAAATCTGACTGACCATTATGTGGTAAACGAGAGGGATTACAATATGGGAAGCGGGTTTGGAAATAAGGTTTATTCGCAAATTAAATTCTCAAATGTTGGAACGTTCTATCTTGGGTTGAATTTCTTACAGCTTTACACTTGGGATGGCAAAAGTCCGAACGAGAAACTTCGCCCTAATTATGACACATATAATTCCCAGGGAGATAATGGATTCACCAATCTTCTTATTATCAATCCAAGAATGGAGTTTTATATCAATAAGTATCTTTCATTCAATTTGGAAGAGATGTCTCTTATCCGTCACTCCAATTACGATTTTTATCCGAATGTGAGTTACCATACATTCGAAATCAATTCCAGCCTGGTTTACAAACATTAATGGATATATGACTGATATGTCGGTTTTTGGGGTTAATTTTGCAATGTGCATATCCCCTATAAACCGACTTTTTTCATGTATCTCAGCAATTACCACAGTCATTGTACCTTTTGTGACGGACGCAGTTATCCCGAAGATTTTGTAAAATTCGCCATTAGCAAAGGCGTTAAATCGTATGGATTTACTTCGCATGCTCCTCTGCCGTTCGAAACATTCTGGACCATGAAGCATGACGATGTCAATGAGTATTTTCAGGAAATCAACCGGTTAAAAGAAAAATATGGTGACCAGATTGAGCTTTACTGTGGTCTGGAAACCGACTATCTCAATGAAGATCACCACGCAGGGATTGACTATTTTGCCAATCTGCCTTACGATTATCTCATAAGCTCTATCCATTATATTTCTCATCCCGTTACAGGAGAGTTGATGGGAATAGACGGGCCATATAGCGAGTTT
>JAUZOF010000310.1 GCA_030706585.1 Bacteroidota bacterium | reverse complement strand
GGTGTGAACCGTGTGGGAACAGATGGGCTTGGGTTGAAATATAGCGGGGATTCTACGCTGATTGATGCCCGCGGTCAAACGGTTGTTTCCTGTACACCGGGTGTTGAGGAGTGCCTGACGGCTGTTGTCTCGATGGATTCGTTGGAAGATTTCCGTAAGAAATTTCCGGTATGGATGGATGGAGATCGGTTTGAGATAATTTGAGAATTAGCAAATTAGCAAATTCGAAGATGTGAAGATTAATTCCCGAATTTGTACATCCTGGAATTATGTTATTTGTGCCTGATTGGCATTTTTCAGAATAAAGGGCAATTTGAGATCATTTGAAAACTTGCAGATGTGATAATTAGCGAATTAGCAAATTTGAAGATGTTTTGAAGATATGAGAATGTGAAGATGTGGAAATTATTTTCCTAATCTCCACATTTTCAAATCTGCTAATTCTCAAATTGACACATCCTCAAATTTGCTAATTCCCGAATTTGCTAATCTGCTAATTTACTATTTTTTCAAATTAGCAATAATCGCTTTCGCAGCGTGTTCCGGTGCGCCTGGTTCGCCAAGTAAACGGTCTATTTCCTGGTAGCCGGTTTTTATTTCTTCCCGATAGTTTGTGTTGGTCAGAAGCAGATTCAGCTCTTCTGTCAGGTTTTCTACCGATGCCTTGTAGCCCAATAGTTCCTTAACCACTGTACGGTTGGCTATCAGATTGACCAACGAGACATAAGGCACTTTCAGAATCTTTTCCACGACATAATAAAGTATCTTTCCTCCGCTCTGGTAATAGCAAACCGCTTGAGGTACGTCAAAGAGGGCTGTTTCCAATGTGGCTGTTCCGGATGTTACCAGGGCTGCATACGCATTGCTCAGTAGAGGGTAGGTCTGTCCGAAGACAATCTTTGCTTCTGTGTCCTGAATGTAAGTGGCATAATATTCCCGGTCAATGCCCGGAGCGCCCGCAATGATAAACTGGTATCCGGGGAAATCCTTTGCTGCATCCAGCATCAGTGGCAGATTCTTGTCAATCTCCTGTTTGCGGCTACCGGCGAGCAGTGCAACAATGGGTTTTTCGCTTAATTTATTGGTGCTTCGGAATGAAGCAACCTCTGCCTGTTGTGTGGTTTTATAATGGTGAATCTCGTCCAGAGAAGGATTTCCCACATATTGGATGGGGTAATCATGCTTTTGATAAAACGGCACTTCGAAGGGTAAAATCGAAAACATCTTATCCACATATCGCTTGATATCCTTGATGCGATACTCTTTCCATGCCCAGATTTTAGGGGAAATGTAGTAGTGAACGGGGGTGCCCAATTCTGTCTTTACAAATTTAGCAATCTTGAGGTTGAAGCCAGGATAGTCGATGAGAATCACCACGTCAGGCGCAAAAGACTTGATTTCCTGCTTACAGACCGCCATGTTGCGCATGATGGTCTTCAGATTCATCAAGACGGGGATGAATCCCATAAAGGCCATTTCCCGGTAATGTTTAATCAATGTTCCTCCCTGAGCCAGCATCAGGTCTCCGCCCAGAAAACGGAATTCAGCTTGTGTATCTTCTTTTTTCAGGGCAGCCATCAGGTTGGCAGCGTGCAGGTCGCCCGATGCTTCACCGGCAATTAGAAAGTATCTCATTCCAGACGGTTTTTCAGGTGGTCAATATAGTGGTGAGCGGTCAAATCGACTTTGCAGGGAACGACCGAAACATAATCATTGGCCAGCGCCCATTCACAGGTATCTTCCGCATCAGGTTCGCGGTTGTACATTGACCCTGTGAGCCAGTAGTATTCCCGGCCATGTGGGTCGGTGCGTTTCATAAACTCTTCCTGCCATACCGCATCGGTTTGTCTGGAGACCCGGATGCCTTTCACATCAGGAGTGTAAGGTACATTTACATTCAGGCAAATACCGGGAGAAATACCATTGGCTAATATATCGGTAGCTATACGTCGGACGTAGATCTGACTTACGGAGAAGTCTGCATTGCTTAGAAAACTACACAGAGAAAATCCCACAGAGGGTACTCCGGCAATGCACCCTTCGATTACGGCACCCATCGTACCTGAATAGTGAATACTTACAGCAGAGTTGGAGCCATGATTAATTCCGGAAACCAGCAGGTCCGGTTTGCGTTCAAGTAGTTGGTTGAATGCCAGTTTTACGCAATCTACAGGGGTTCCGTTACATTGGTAAACTTCCAGGTCGTTTTCTTCTTTGATTTTATGAAAACGGAGTGGTGTGTTAGGTGTTATTGCACTCGATTGACCGGAACGGGCAGAATCGGGAGCCATTACGATAATCTGTCCCAATCCGCGTAGAGCTTCGATCAGCGAGGCAATGCCTTTTGCGTGAACGCCATCATCATTGGTGACAAGGATGAGTGGTTTGTTGCTATGTTGGATGTCCATGTTGTTGTCTTTTGTTGTTACAAATTTAGCCAAATATTCGCTGAGAAGGAAATAATGAAGTTTAGATTGATTACCGCATCAGTTTCTCCATCACCTCTTCATAATCGTATTGTAAATCTTCATGAAGCGTAGCCAATGCTTTGCGGATACGAGTTAGCTGGCGCATGTAGATATTTTGCAGCATTGCATTTTTATCCAAAGGAAGACCGGACTCCCGTAGCTTTAAGCAGAAATAGATGTGTAAATCGGCATCGGTGCGTTTTGAGCCGGAATATTTGGCATAGCGGTTGATTTGACGAAGGATTTTTTGAAGCGTTTTCTTGCTCAGGGTGAGATTCCGTCGGTTTACCTCTTTGAACAGTATGTCCATCTCCTTCTTAATCCCATCGACATAACCGGTTTCGTCGTCAGCTTCATACAACAGGTAGGAGAGGAACTCCTTATTTTCCTTTTTGTATTTAATCAGTCGGATGCAAAGTTCGGACAAAACTTCCGGTGGAAGGTGGTTCAGAGTAGTTCGTATTTCACTGAGAGAAGCGGCTTTCATTCGAAGGTCATTGGGTAAATATTCGACTGTAAAGGTATTCAATTTTTTAGAAGTAAAAGGGAGTTATAAGGAGTAAAAGGGTGTAGGGGGAGCCCTTGTAGTTCCCGTATATTGAAATCAAAGGTGTTTCAGTCATAGTAATCCTCGCCGTTCTCAGTCATAATAAAAGGAGTTTTATCCATCCGGCAAGCGGCTTTGAGCCGCTGCACGGTGTGGGGCGCTGGCATTCAGCGGCTTCAGGCCGCTTGATGCGTATCAATATTTCCAATATAACTGAATGTTAATTGGATTTATAGGGGAGGGAGGTGTGTGTAAGGCTAAGGAAATGCATGAAAGGTCGGGTATTTATTGGATTGAAGCCCCGGGTTGGCCGTAGCCATTTACCCGGGACTTTTCCCAACACCAAATCCCAACATGAAAGCAAACGCAACGGATTGCATTTGTCATGGCTAAATGACGATTTGACAAGATGCAAATTACGGAATATTTCCATCTTTTGGAAATCCCATAATCAGGCCATTTTTACTACCTAAAACGGGGTATATTGGGCGGTCGTACCCGGATTGTGAAGGTTGGGGGTATTGTCTTGTTTGAAAATGTTGTAGCTTTGTGTATTGACTCATTAATTTGAAATACAATAATATGACAGACCTGAAGAAAAAAATCCGTTCCATACCCGATTTCCCGATTAAGAACGTGACTTTTCGTGATATAACCACCCTGATGCAGGATGGAGAGGCATTTCATGCCGCCTGTGATCTTTTTTATGAGCGGTACAAAGACCGGAAGATTGATAAGATTGTGGGGATAGATGCCCGCGGATTTGTCTTTGGGGCAGTATTGGCTTATCGTTTGGGGATTGGTTTTGTCCCGGTCCGCAAAAAAGGGAAACTTCCTTACAAGACCATCAGCGAGAAGTATAATCTGGAGTATGGTTCCGCCGAAATGGAGATTCATGCTGACGCTATCGGTAGAGGGGAGCGTATTGTTGTGATCGATGACCTCATTGCTACCGGCGGCACAATTGCTGCTACCGTAAAGCTGGTCGAAAAGCTGGGTGGAAAAGTCGTAGAATGTGCTTTTCTGGTTGAGTTGCCTGATTTGAAAGGTCGCGAGGCGATTAAAGACCACGATGTCTTTTCGGCCATGACATTTGAAGGGGAATGATTAATTTCCGGTGGTGATCCGGATTAAGAGCCTGTTTAAATTTTACCGAAATATTCTCATATAAGGGGTATAGATTTCTTCCTTTGCTCCTTTTTTAGCCTCTTTTGGGCATGTTTTTCACTTTTCCCCCTTGATTTAGCCCGCTAAATCTGCGGGATAAAAGCCAAAAATCTACCTCGAAATAGTCCTAAAGAAGTCGAGCAATAAAATTTGTAACTATTCAGCCCATATAGTGGCAAAAAATAAAAACAGCATTTAAGGAAGGACTTCTGTTGACAACTAAGGTCTCGGAAGCCCTGTTTTGTTGAAATCTCTTAGCGTGAAAATTTCCTGGATTGCTTTAATGGTTATAGGCAATGGTTGCATTTTGTAGCGTATGCTTCCTGTTTTATCTTTCTAAAGTAAAATAGAACGGCCTATGAATCTAGGCCATTTCCCTTACGCTTAAGGGATCGTTATTAAAACAGTGCCATTTTCCTAATACACACAATATACTTTTTACTTATGGGAAATCCTTTGAAATCTTTCTGGAAAATATGGTTGAAGCCCAACCCTCTGAATAAGGATGCAAACAAAGACCTGATCGCAGAGGTTTCGACCGGCAATGTGACGAAGCGAAACGAAGACATTGCCAGACTCATTGTAGAATTGGGTTCGGAAATTAAATATGACACACTGTTGAGTATTCTCAATCAAAGGGATCGCATCGTGTGTAAGTTTGTGGAACAAGGAGAGAGCGTACTTACCGGAACGTGTCAATATACGCCTCGTGTGTCGGGTGTATGGCAGGGGATGAATACCCATTTTGATTCATCAATTCATAAGATTGGCCTTGACTTTATCCCCGGTCCTGAGATGCGTAAGACCTTTTCAAAAATTGATGTTGAGGTATTGGGTTTGAAAAACAATGTTGCCTATATCGGACAGGTTATCGATACCGCCACAGGAAGTACGGATGGAACAATCACTGCCGCAGATGATATTCGGATTGAAGGTGATCGCTTGCGCATTGCCCCGTTAGATGAAGAAGGGTTAGGTATATATTTCATAGATAGAGACGGTCAGGTTTTTCCCATTACCCGCCGCCTGACACAAAACGACCCGAAAACAGTCATTGCCCGTGTGCCTGATCTCCCTACCGGTCAATATAGGTTACGCATGGTGACAAGGTTCTCCACGAATGCCCAGCTACTTAAAGAGCGGCGTGTCATTGAGTATGAACGGCTGCTTACGATTAAGTAGTGTACATGTCGCAGTCTTCGATAAACGTTTATCGATGCCATCGATAAGTATTTATCGACACCGTCGATAAGTGTTTATCGGCATCATCGATAAGTGCTTATCGACGATGAAGAATAAGCTTTGGTGGAAGTGATGCTCATAGAAAGAGCAATTCTCTTTAATGCTTTGTCGTGTGGTGTATGTCTCTATATGTCGTAGCCTTTGCCAGTAGTTAGAATTTAGATATACATAAACCAAAAAT
>JAUZOF010000031.1 GCA_030706585.1 Bacteroidota bacterium | reverse complement strand
ATGCTCTTCGTTCGGCACATGATTGAGTATAACACCCCCCACTTTCACTGCCGGCTCAAGCGTTGCAAAACCATGCACGGTAGCTACTACGCTTTGCGATGCACCTTTGCAACTCACCGCCAGCACCACGGGCAAATCGAGGATGCGGCTTAACTCGGCCGCACTGCCTTCGCCGTTTTCTCCCATACCGTCAAACAGCCCCATCACGCCTTCGACCACAGCCACATCGGCATCAGAGCATTTTCCGGCAAAAAGGTTGCGCACCACTTCGTGCGAAAGCAAATGGCTATCGAGGTTGTAAGAGTTCACGCCCGTTGCCTTTTCATGAAAAGCGGGATCAATAAAGTCGGGCCCGGCCTTAAATGGTGCTACCTTCAATCCTTTCCGTTTCAGCAATGCCATCAGCCCGAGGGTAATGGTCGTCTTGCCGCAACCGCTGTTTGTTCCAGCAAGTACAAATCCGTTCATAAAGCAGCGGTGATTAGTTGCGACAATTCGTCCACCGAACGCGGATAATGTCCGGATGACAGTTGCGGCTGAATGCGCTGATAGAGATCAACCAACACAGGCTGGCGCAGTTTGCAACTTTTCATCAGTTCCGTATTAGTCAATATCTCTTCGGGCCGACCGTTTGCTTCAATCTGTCCCGCTTTCATCAAAATAATCTGTTGCGCCCAGCTCCAGGCGAAATCGACGTTATGCGTAGAGACGATCAGGGTCTTGCCCTGCTGATGCAACTCTTCGAAGATCCGCGTCACCATCTGCGCCGACTCGGGGTCGAGACCCGACAAGGGTTCGTCGAACACCATCGCATCGGGATTCATCGCGATAATAGCGGCAATCACCACCCGTTTCTTCTGCCCGAAACTAAGCAGATGCGGTGGTCGTTGCTGCAATTCTTCCAGATGCAAGAGACGCAATGTCTCCTCTACCCGTTGGCGTACTTCAGTCACCGGGTAGCCCAGGTTGGACAACCCAAACGCCACCTCCTCATACACACTGGAGGTAAACAACTGATGATCGGGATCCTGAAATACGATACCGATTCGCCGACGTAATGCCAAAAGGGCACGCTTATTATATTCAACCGGCTGATCATCTAAGTGATATTCACCCTTCAGTGGCTTAATGAGTCCAAGCAACAACGTAAACAGTGACGATTTACCGGCACCGTTACTACCGAGTACTGCACATTTCACCCCTTGTCCGATGGTGAGATTTACCTCACACAACGCAGGCGTTCCATTCGGATATGAATACGATATGTTATTTAGTTTGAGCAATATTTCTCAGTTTGTTTTGCACACGGTTGACACGGATATGACAGATAAACACCTATTTTCAACCTCCGCATTAAAATCATCTACACCAATCTGTGCAAATCCGCTTAATCCGTGTGATCCGTGTACCAATATTTAGATTAAAATATATCCTGCAATAAAGAAAATCAGAAAACCGAACCACACGACCAGATAGTTCTTCGAAAAACTCATCGTCACGACCGAAACCGGCCATTCGCCCTGATAACCGCGAGTCATGATACTGTTGTATTGTCGGTCGGCCCGGTAATAGGACAAGACGAAGGTTTGCCCCATCAACGAAACAAAAGACCGGTAACTGTTTCGGGCATTGTTGTAACCCATCCGGCAAGTCTGTGCCTGATAGATCTGATTACTTACACCCAGCAACAGAAAGATATTCCGGTACACCAACAACACAATATCAATAAGTAATGCCGGCAGTTTTATTTTCCTGAACACATAAACCAACTCCTGCACCGATGTCACCAGAATAAACCAATACATCGCCGATGTAAGTGCAAAACTCCGCGACATGATCAACAGAGCCAGTTGTATTCCTTTCGTTGAAATCCCCCAGTCCTTCCAGAGAGTCAGTACCAATGTCGGGGCATTCGTTATAACTAAAGACAAGACCCCAAGCAGCACAAAACCGAACGGCATGACAAGCATCTTCAGCAAAGCTGGCTTTGGTATTGTTACCGAAAACAAAATGAACACCACGATTGACAAACCTTGAAGAAAAAGGAACTCTATCGACTTTGACAAAAAGCCAAATCCGATAAAAAGAAGCAGAAACAGGACCTTATTCAGTGGATGTACCTGGCAAAGCTTATTGGTGTGCAAATAGTTGTCCGGCAACATTATTTCTGACTCGTATTTTGTCCGAATTTCTTCAAATAACGAAAACAGACGGCAAACATCACCACGCCACTCAGCATCTGTAATCCGAAAAACAAAGCTTCCATCCCTTTCGTCAACTCAAAACTGACGCTTTCACACCAGGGTCTATAGCCGGGTGCAACCTGCCCAATAACGGTCGAAGCATTATCATCCGCTCCGGGCAAATTATGCAGATAATTATAGATGTAAAGCCCTGCTACAATCAGCAGAAAAAAGGCAGATAAGATGATTCGGATATAATTCTTCTTCATAAACTGGTTTTTAGACACGTACTCTTGAAAGGGAGATTTCCGGAATATGTTTCGAGACAAAACGATAGACAAACAACGTCATGAACCCTTCGATCACCGAAAGCGGTAGCTGGGTAACGGCAAACAGAGCGCCAAATTTCAAAAACGAGCTCCACCATCCTCCGGTGGCATCAGGAAATGATACCGACAACTGAAATGAGGTCACCACATAAGTAAAAAGGCTTCCGGCGAAAGCGGCCAGAAAGATGTTCATCGACTCGTTCCATCGCAACTTCTTTCCCAAAAGAAACAATCCGTAAGCCAGGAATGGTCCGGCAATGGACATCGAAAAGACATTAGCACCCAGTGTGGTCAGTCCGCCATGAGCCAGCAATAGCGCCTGAAACAGCAGCACTACCACACCCACAACTGCCATTGCAGCTGGTCCCATAATCATCGCGCCGAGGCTGGTCCCGACAAGGTGAGAACAGCTACCGGTCACCGAAGGCAATTTGATGGCCGACAGTACAAAGACGAATGCCCCGCAAATACCGAGGATGAGTTTCGACTTGGGATCATCAGCCAGACGTTTGCGCAACTGTTTCAGCCCGTAAGCCACAAAGGGCAACGACAGCACATACCAAACGATGCACCATTGCGGGGGCAGAAAGCCCTCGGAGATGTGCATCGCCGAAGCCGTTTGCACAGCCAGCAGCGCAACAGCCAAAGCGGACAGACGAGTGATGGATTTCCGTTTCATCGTTCAGATCACTTCTGCCTCACCGGCTTTCAACAACAGGATATCAGCAATGCGGGGCTCGAATCCTAATGCTTTACCGAAACGGAAGGTCACCTGTGGATACTTCTGTTTCACTTCATCTAAAATCTCCGGGATGTCTTGTTTGATATGGTTGCCCGTGTAGAGAAAGTAGGGCAATACGCGGATATCGGTCACGCCGGCAGCCACCAAAGACTCCACCGTTTCCGGGATATTGGGTTTGGCCAACTCCATGTGCGCACCTTTTACAATAAACTCGTCAGTCTGACGGCTTGTATAAGCCACCATCTGCTCAAATTCCCTGACTGCATCGGATGACTTACTGCCATGACCGACAATCAGGATTCCTTTACTTTTCATAAAGCAATCTGTTAGGTAAATAAAATGTAAAACTTGGAACAAGAAAATCTTGAATGAGATGTGATTCGTTGCCTTTTAGTTCCCGAAGGCGACGAAAAAACATTTACGGGCAGGTCTTCTGGCTTGTCCCGTTCCGGCGCCTTCCCGTTTCATTCAGAAACAGTGGCAAAAGTGTGCCGAAACGTTTTTTGCGGACTTTACAGCTACGGGGATAGCTCACGAATTGCACGTGATTCCCTTTTAATCCGTCTTCGAGAGATCGAATCCGGAACCGGTAAATTGCACGGCAAAGGTAGGGAAATATTTTACACAACAAATCCCGAAGGAAAAACTTTTCCCGATTCTGCATCTTTTGAAAGACGAAAAACCGGGAAAAGAAATTAATACGGGTAATCTTTATACTTGTAGCGATAAGGAGATTTATTCAGAAAAAGAGAAATTGCAATGCCGGTCTGAACATTAAAGGTAAAAGCGTTTTTAGGCAGAAAATCACTGTTTAACCGGGGCAAAAGGAAATCAGATGCAATAAAGAAATTAATCCATTTGGGTGAAAGATTCATGGCTAATCCGAAACGATGCGGATCCTTCTGCAGAAATGCGCAGGTTGCGGTAAAACAAGACCAACTGTTTGGCCTGACGTTAACTGACCCTACAGTTTCAAAATCGGAATCATACTCTCCGTAATAGATCGTATTCAAAAGGCCCAGACTGATTCTCTTATTGCCATTCTTCAGAACATCATATTCAAGACCGGTTCTGAGAGTGGCAGTTAACATATCAGTGTACCGTCGTTTCGTTGTCAAACGTTTGTACGCCAATATCTGTTTTCCATTCTGTCCGAGCCACCAGATCTGATTATTCCATGTCCCGTAAGAGTATGTTGCCGAATCACTAACACCAGTAATATCATATCCATTTTTAGCTTCCCCTATTTTTACAGAAGAAGGATTCCAGGAAATGAAGCCTAAGTCGGTTAGGCTGGACGAAAGGGTAAGATCGGGAGTAATCCGATAGGAAAAGCCGAGGTCAATAGCCGCTCCAAATCCCGCAGGTTTGATATTATGCTTGTTAAAAGTATAATCCTGAAAGGTAAAATGATCAGTCGAATCAACCTTATACGAAAGGAAATTGGACGCGATGGAAGTCTGTCCGGAAGCATTCACATGCCACTGATCACCCACGCGAGTCAAATCCAGCTTACTGTATTTGATGATCTCTTCTGACATACCGGTGAGCAACTTAACCTTTAAGCCAACCCTTAAACGGTCGTTGATCTCTTTTGAACAACCTAAAGATGCCTCCAACCAGCAAACACTCTTTGCCCGCATATCGGAAAGATCGTAATAGTTTTTCGTTGAATCTTTCGCAAACTCAAAAAGGGATTTGGGAAGAACTGCCGACGTGTTCTCTTTCAAAGATAAACCGATTGTCCAGAAATCGTTATTTGAGGTAAAAAAGCCGCACGAAAAAAGATCTGTGCTCAAACTTTGTTTAACCCTGTTTAGAGGCTGAAGTTTATTAAGGAAATCGGCGGTATTCACCGAAGGATGTAAAAATAACACCTGCTTATTTTTATACGGAAAGAGAAAATTCAGAATCCCCACATCAGAGGTCGCTCCAACCTGCGTGTTACCAATAATCGGCAGGGCAAAATATCCGTATTCAGGCACAAATGCCGGATTATACTCATGCCGCTGGCTCATTTCATTCATAAAATATAGCGAATACGCATACTGGGCGTTTCCACACAACAACGACGTAAAAAACAGAATGACCGCAATCAGGGTTTTCTTCATGTCTAAATTAGAAATTTAAGATATTCATTTGCATTAATACGCCATTATCCGTCCTGAGCACTATATATCAGGTTGTTGCCGGACAAATCAGATAAAACAGGTCGGGCTTTATAAAATAACAAATTCCGGCACTAAAGATATTACAGATAAAGCAACAAAATATGGATTCAAGAGAGATTAATAGTATTATTAATTTTCTCTATACTAGCCCACTAAACGGAATTGAATAATTCACCGCACTATACCGAGCGAAAGGATTTTAACCCTAATCAGGCTGCAATTCTTAACACAATAACAACATTCGGGCAAAAGACTCTAAAAGATCGGGCCAAACCATCAGAATACAGGCATGAAAGAGACCTTATCCGGCATTTCCAACAAGAATTTATTGCTGCAAAACCAATAAAAGGATTAATTTTGCAGGGTTTAAAACTTTTCGATCAATGACGACCAAACAAAAACGCTTTATCCGCTTCTTTTGGATTTCATTTACCTTGTTTATTCTATCCATCGTTACCATATTTTCCCTGATCGCTTTTGGTAAAATCGGTTACATGCCACCCATCGCCGAGTTGGAGAACCCGAAGAACAAATTCGCTTCCGAAGTCTACTCTTCGGACATGCAGGTACTCGGGCGATTCTACCAAAGTAAGGAAAACCGTGTATTTGTAACCTACAAACAGCTCTCCAAGCATTTGGTAGAAGCGCTGATCGCCACAGAGGACGCCCGCTTTGAAAACCATTCTGGTGTGGACATCTGGGCATTGCTCCGTTCGTTTGTGAAACGCGGAATATTCATGCAGAAAAGCGCCGGTGGAGGTAGTACCATTACCCAACAGCTCGCTAAACAGCTCTATTCCCCTACGGCTGAAGACATTTTCGAACGTATGCTGCAAAAACCGATCGAATGGGTAATTGCAGTGCAGTTGGAACGCTTCTATACCAAAGAGGAGATTGTCAATATGTACTTTAACAAGTTCGACTTCCTGAATAATGCGGTGGGAGTGCAATCGGCAGCGCTGGTTTATTTCGGAAAATCGCCCGATCAGTTGAGTATCGAGGAATCTGCCACATTGGTGGGGATGTGTAAAAACCCGGCTCTGTTCAATCCGTTAAGATTCAACGAAAGAACACGCGAACGCCGCAACGTGGTACTTGACCAGATGCGTAAATCAGACTATATTACAGCCGAGCAATGTGATTCGTTGCAAAAATTACCACTGGTAGTCCATTACAATAAAGCCGACCACAAGGAAGGTCCTGCCCCCTACTTCCGTGAATTCCTGCGTAAAATCATGATGGCCAAGAAACCGGAACGCAGCGAGTACGGTGAAGACCAGCAACAAAAATACAGCGAAGATTCTTTGTCGTGGGAAACCAATCCACTTTATGGTTGGTGCAACAAAAATAAAAAGGCTGACGGCTCACACTACAACCTCTACGTGGATGGATTGAAAATCTATACCACTGTGGATTCCCGGATGCAGCAATATGCCGAACAAGCGATAACCGAACACATCGGCAAGTTCCTGCAACCAAAATTCTTCGCAGAAAAACGAGGAAGAGACTACGCGCCATTCTCCAATAAAATCAGTCCTGAAGAACGGGAAATGATCATGCAGCGTGCGATGAAGCAAACCGATCGCTATCGCATCATGAAAAAAGCCGGGGCATCGGATAGTGAGATTCATCGCGTCTTCAATACGCCCGTTCAGATGCAGGTATTTACCTGGAACGGCATGAAAGATACCACGATGACTCCGATGGACTCCATCCGTTACCACAAATATTTCATCCGTTCCGGATTTATGGCAATGGATCCGCGCACGGGCTATGTACAAGCTTATGTGGGTGGCATTGACTTCAAACAATTCCAGTATGACATGGTGACAAACGGTCGCCGTCAGGTGGGTTCTACTATTAAACCTTACCTTTATACTTTAGCAATGGAAGAAGGGTTTACGCCCTGCAACCAAATGATGCACGTAGCGCAACGTCTCTTCACGGAAGATGGTAGAGTGTGGGTGCCACGTAATGCAAACAAAAAATGCATCGGACAAATGGTGACGCTCAAGTGGGGATTGGCAAATTCCGACAACTGGGTTTCGGCTTACCTGATGAGTAAGCTTTCGCCTTACGCGTTTGTGCGCCTGCTCCGTTCATTTGGTATCAAGTCCAAGCTCGATCCTGTGGTTTCCCTTTGCCTTGGGCCATGTGAGGTGACCGTGGAAGAGATGGTTTCGGCCTATACTGCATTTGCCAACAAAGGAGTACGTGCGGAACCGATATACGTTACCCGCATCGAAGACAGTTATGGAAACGTACTGGCCAATTTCACCCCGAAAATGTCGGAAGTATTCAGCGAAGAGACCGGATACAAGATGCTGACCATGATGAAAGGGGTTATCAACGAAGGAACCGGGGTTCGCCTGCGCTACAAATACGGTATCACAGCACCAATGGCCGGTAAAACCGGTACTACCAACCAAAACTCTGACGGTTGGTTCATGGGAGTTACTCCAAGACTGGTTGCGGGTATGTGGGTAGGTTGCGAAGACCGTGCCATCCACTTCGATATGACGGCTGACGGACAGGGGGCCAACATGGCATTACCAATCTACGCCAACTTTATCAAGAAGGTGTACGCCGATCCACGATTGGGCTACACCCAAACCGAAGATTTCCCGCCGTCACCGAAATACACCGACCCATGCGCGGAGTCTTCATTTATCCAAAACTATCAAACAGAGCCGGCAGAAGAGAGCATCGACGAATCATTTCAGTAAAAATGCCTATTTTTGCATCCCGAAACTGAGGGTAATTTCCCCTAAATCCCCTAAAGAGGACTTTAGCAGCAGTAAAAGCAAGAATGCTACTACGCTATCAGGGAATTAAATCGGCGAGATTCTGTTAATGTTCTGCACAAACACAAAGTCCCCTTTAGGGGATTTAGGGGCAGTAAATAATAGCTCGACAATTCGGGAGAAAACAAGCGTCCCTTAAACCAGAAGGTTCAATCCGGGGTAAAATTCTTACTAATAACACGAAACTAACTTACTGTACAATGAATATATCATACAACTGGCTGAAAGAATACTTAAACTTTGACCTGCAACCCGAAGAAGTTGCGGCTGCGCTCACCTCTATCGGTCTCGAAACCGGAGGTATCGAAGAATTTCAGACCATCAAAGGTGGATTGGAAGGATTGGTAATCGGACATGTATTGACTTGCGAAGACCATCCAAACTCCGATCATCTGCATATCACCACCGTAGATTTAGGAAACGGCGAACCACAACAAATCGTTTGTGGAGCAGCCAACGTAGCAGCCGGACAAAAAGTGGTAGTTGCCACTTTAGGCACAAAACTTTACGACGGTGACGATGTATTTACCATCAAGAAATCAAAAATCCGTGGCGTTGAGTCAAACGGAATGATCTGTGCCGAAGATGAAATCGGTGTGGGCACCAGCCATCACGGTATTATCGAATTGCCACAGGACGCGGTAGTAGGTACATTGGCCAAAGACTATTATAATGTAAAATCGGACTTCATCCTCGAAGTCGATATTACCCCAAACCGCGTGGATGCGGCATCACATTTCGGTGTGGCACGCGACCTGGCGGCATATCTGACCCAACAGGGACAACAGGTAAACCTGGAGCGTCCTTCTATTGAGAGCTTCAAAACGGTAGCAGACAGCGATGCGGTAAAAGTGACAGTGGAAAATCAGGCAGCTTGTCCCCGCTACTCAGGCGTTACCATCAAGGGAGTTACTGTGAAGGAGAGTCCGGAGTGGTTGCAAAACCGACTGAAATCCATCGGCCTTCGCCCTATTAATAATGTAGTGGACGTAACCAACTACGTACTTCATGAAATGGGTCATCCGCTTCACGCATTTGACAAGAACCAGATCAAAGGCAATCAGGTTATCGTAAAAACCACACCGGAAGGCAGCAAATTCGTTACACTCGATGAGTTGGAGCGCAAGATGTCGGAAAACGACCTCATGATCTGCAACGCTGAAGAGGGAATGTGTATCGCAGGTGTGTTCGGCGGACTGAAATCCGGTGTAACCGAAGCAACTACCGACATCTTCCTCGAAAGTGCATACTTCAACCCGATGTGGGTGCGCAAAACTGCCCGTCGTCATGGACTGAATACCGATTCATCTTTCCGTTTCGAGCGCGGTGCTGACCCTAACAATACCGTATATGTATTGAAGCGTGCGGCAACGCTCATCCAGGAGCTGGCCGGAGGAACCATTGTGGGCGATGTGGTGGACATTTACCCTGAACCGATTGATAACTGCAAGGTTGAGCTGACCTATGCCAAAGTCAACAGCCTGATTGGCAAAGAAATTCCGAAGGAGACTGTAAAAAATATCCTGAAAAGCCTCGAAAAAGAGATCGTGGCCGAATACGAAACTACATTGATCGTAAGCATTCCTACTTATCGTGTGGATGTACAGCGTGATGTGGACGTGATCGAAGACATTCTCCGTATCTATGGTTATAATAATGTAGAAATCAGTGAGCAGGTAAATGCTACACTTTCCTATAAAACCGATACCGACAAGAGTCACCGCCTGCAAAATCTGGTAGCGGAGCAATTGATCGGATCAGGCTTCAATGAAATCCTCAACAACTCGCTGACAAAATCGGCTTACTACAATGATTTGGTTTCGTTCCCGGGTGCAAACTGCGTGATGTTGCTCAATCCATTGAGTAACGACCTCAACGCGATGCGTCAAACCTTGTTGTTCGGCGGACTCGAAAGCGTAGCATACAACCGTAACCGCAGAAATAACGACCTATCCCTGTTCGAATTTGGTAACTGTTACCGTTTCGAAGCTGAGAAACAAAAAGAGGGTGAATCTCTATCTCCATACAGCGAAGACCAACACCTCGGATTGTGGTTGTGCGGCAGCAAAGTCAGCAACAGCTGGGCACACGGTGACGAAGAAACATCTGTTTTCCAACTGAAAGCGTATGTGGAGAACATCTTCACGCGCTTAGGAGTAAACAGCAACCGCTATTCGACTCTGCAAGTGAGCGATGATATCTTTGCAGCGGCCCTCACCTACTCAACCAAAGGAGGAAAACAATTGGCTATCGCCGGTATCGTTAACCGCAGTCTGACCAAACAGTTCGACATCGACACACCGGTGTTCTATGCTGACATCAACTGGAACGTACTAATGCGCGAGATCCGCAACCAAAAAGTAACTTTCAGCGAAATTTCCAAATTCCCGGCAGTGAAACGCGACCTTGCCCTGTTGCTTGACAAAACGGTTACATTCGCCGAAATCGAGAAAATCGCATTCGAAAGCGACCGCAAACTGTTGAAGAAAGTGGAACTGTTTGACGTGTACGAAGGCAAAAACCTCGAAGCTGGCAAAAAATCATACGCGGTCAGCTTCCACATCCAGGATGAAACCAAAACCCTGACCGATAAACAAATCGAGTCTATCATGGGTAAAATCCAGAATAACCTGGAACAAAAACTCAACGCGAAATTAAGATAAGTATAATATAAACCAGAACGGAGTTCAAGAAGAGAAAAAGAGAGGCTCTCTTAATAGTCAGGAAAGATCGGAAAGATAGCATTTTAGATTCAGATATGGATTGCTTTATATACCGCCCCTAAATCCCCTAAAGGGGACTTAAAGAGCGTGCAAAACATCCACAGAATCCTATAAATATATCCCTTTTAAGCACAGTAAATTCCTAATTGTACTGCAGCAAAAGTCCCCTTTAGGGGATTAGGGGTAAAATAAGGAGTAAGAATTATAAAACAACTTCCGATTAAATGAGACTAACTGTTTTTCTCTACTACCTTACTCCACTAACTTCTAAAAACCAATGGGAAGAGCGTTTGAATACCGCAAAGCAAGAAAAATGAAACGTTGGGGCAACATGGCCCGCACGTTTACCAAACTGGGAAAAGAAATTTCGATCTGTGTAAAAGGCGGAGGTCCGGATCCGGATTCCAACCCACGCCTGCGTGCGCTTTTGCAGAATGCCAAAGCAGCCAACATGCCTAAAGAAACCATTGAACGCGCCATCAAAAAAGCGACTTCGAAAGACGAAGCCGATTACAAAGAGATGGTATATGAAGGATACGGCCCCTTCGGTATCGCCGTGGTAGTGGAAACAGCTACCGACAATACTACCCGTACCGTAGGTAACGTGCGTAGTTACTTCAATCACTGCGGAGGTTCATTGGGTACTACCGGTAGCCTTACCTTCCTGTTCGACCGTAAATGTGTGTTCAAAGTAACCAAGAAAGACGGAATCTCACTGGAAGACCTAGAACTGGAATTGATCGACTTCTGTGCCGATGAATTGGTGGAAGAAGAAAACGAAATCACCATCTACGGTGAATTCGAATCTTTCAACGCGATCCAGAAATACTTCGAAGAAAACGGATTTGAGATCATCAGCGCAGAATTCGAGCGTATCCCTAACGATACCAAAGAACTGACTCCTGAGCAACGCAAACAGATCAACAAACTGATCGACAAGCTAGAAGATGATGAAGACGTGCAAAACGTTTTCCATAACATGGCTGAGTCGGAAGATGACGAAGACGAAGAGTAATCTATCTTACACGATAGTAAAACGGGCGGTAATCTGATTATCGCCCGTTTTTTGCTTAAAACCTCCACCGACATAGAAAACAGAGGCTGATTACAGAGAAATATTGACAAATTACAAGAGAATATTGGCTGATTACAAAAGAATATTGGCAAATTACAAGAGAATATTCGCCGATTACAGGAAAATATTGGCCGATTACAAGAGAATATTCGCTGATTACAGAAGAATATTGGCAAATTACAAGAGAATATTGACCGATTACATGAAAATATTGATCGATTACAAGAGAATATTGGCCGAATACATGAAAATATTGACCGATTACAAGAGAATATTGGCTGATTACATGAAAATATTGATCGATTACAAGAGAATATTGGCCGAATACATGAAAATATTGACCGATTACATGAGAATATTGGCTGATTACATGAAAATATTGACCGATTAAATGAGAATATTGGCTGATTACAAGAGAATATTGGCTGATTACATGAAAATATTGACCGATTACAAGAGAATATTAGCTGATTACAAGAGAATATTGGCCGATTACATGAAAATATTGACCGATTACATGAGAATATTGGCTTACCCTGAATCGAATTAAGCAATCACACACCTCTTCTCAAAAGGGAACACCTAAAAGTCAATTCTCCTCAAAAAAATAAATTGACAAAAAGCAATCTTCATAATATCTATTTACGATTCTATTGTCTCAAACAATGAATCTTTCGAAATATAAAACAGGATTATGCTGTTTATGTTTCCAGCATAATCCATGAAAACATTCAGAAAAACTACCTAAACTCGCTTCTATAGGGGGATAACAGTAATGTATTTTGATAAATTAGGAATGTATTTATCACAACAGGGATACAGCCCATCTAATTAACTAAAACTTCAAGAAATAAACCCACACAACAGTATTAACAACTGGAAAACACAACAAACAAACAGATATCAAACTGATATTAAACGCATTAAATAGACAAACCACCATTCAGACTATCAAATATTAAGATTCAAATCATTATAAGCAGATTAGAACAGACATCCAATTCGCCCACGAATAAAGGGATTGAAGCCATTATTAGACTTATTAAAGGATATCTGTCAATTTATAATCTAACTAAATTAGCTTTTTCAACCACTTTACGTGTGTTTATTTTTGCTATTTCAAAACAGTATTCATACTTTAGCAAAACCGATTTAATAAATATCATTAAGAGTTTCTTTTTAAACACTTATCATACCATAAATATCAAATACTAATCTTTTAGTTGAAAGTACTATGAATGGAAGACTTCAAGCCAGACTAAACATGTATCTGGCATTATGTGATTTTTTGAAAAAGAATCCTGAAATTACAGCTAAGATCCCCGGTTTTACCGATTTTATGGCTGATCTTGATGCGGCAATACTGCTGATTCAGGCACAAATCAATGAACAGAACCATAACCCGGCGGGAAAACCGGTTAACAGTCAAACAATTAAGGAATCTGTTATTGATGTTACGCTCGAGAATTCCGAGAAAATTTATGCTTATGGCAAAGTCAGCAACAACACCACCCTGCTGACAGAAACGAAATATACAGTTTCAGACCTGAGAAAACTAACCATCCCGGAATTAATCAATGTTTCAAATGATATCTATAACCACATTGATGAGCATCTGGAGTATGTCGGTCCCTTTTTCCTGAATAGTAATACGCAAAGTGCATTTAAAGCGACAATCAATTCTCTGTTTGTCACTATCCCCGGTAATCTGAATGCCAATACTCAAACTAAAGAGTATCAGTTTATCTCAAATCAGGGATTTGAGGCTGCCGAAACTGCCATTGAAAATATGGATACGGTGGTAAAAATAATCAGAACCACAGAGCCGGTCTTCTATAATAGCTATCAAAATACCCGCAAGGTCAAAGAACCGATCTCTACATCACTCAGCGCACAAGGTATTGTGACAGACGTTGCCACCGGCAAGCCGGTCATCGGCGCAATACTCACTTTCCGCCTTCAAGGCACCACCGACATTGTCCTGCAGAAAGAGAGCGCAGCCAAAGGTGGCTTTATGATCAAATCACTCGATGATGGCATCTATGAAGTCACCATCGAAAAGGTGGGCTTCAAAACAAAAACAATCATCGTCACCGTAAGCTGGGACGAATTGTGCAATATTAATGTGGAATTGGAAAAGATAGTGCAGGGGTAAGTGCTAGCTAAAAGAACTCCCACTAGTACGGGTATATCGATAACGAATCTCGTACTGGTGGGTAGTTCTGTATAAGACACAAAAGATTCTATTCAAAAAACATAAACAACTGAAACTTAACAATCAAGCTATTGAGACAATATCAAAATATGAGACATTAGTGTCACATACAGGAATTGAGTGACTTATAGAGGGATGTTAGCAGCAAGTATAAAAAACAAAAAAACAGAGCAAAAACATGAACGAATACTATCAGGATGACATTCCAGTTTGCATTAATTTGGACGTACATAATGAATTGTTGGAAGCACAATTTGGAGCTGGGATAGCGATTCAGAGTCCCTATTTTGATGCAAGAATGATTATTAATAGTACTAGACCTCGTAATATTCAATTGACAATTTTTTATCAACCAAGCGAGCACTTGTTTGAAAAAGTTGACTTTCTACATAAGAGTGGTATAAATATCTTACACCACATAACAAGTAGACCACCCCAGAGAAATTGGGATTTTCCAGATATTTTGGATTTTTCAAATAGCAAATTATTAAACATTGAGGAAAGTCCCCACTGGGAACACAGGAAAAAACCTCTAATTCTTACATTAGATAACTTAGATTTACTTTATCAGAACAGACAATCTGGGGATGGACGTTTTCAACTAACAGAAAACGCACTTTTTGTCTTGGACGAATATATAAAATATGGATATTTAGCTAATTCTGACTCTTCTGATAAATTTATTGAGTCAACAACAAACCGAGTACTTGATTTCGGAGACATACAATTAGAACTATCTTATAATCATAACTATGGTTCATCTACAAAGTATAAATTCGAAATAGAGAGAGATGCTTATCTAACAATAACAAATAGTTTAAATAATCTATCTGACGCAGAAATAATAAATCGAGGAGATTTAGTTTGTACTTTGATGTCGTTCTATTGGCAGAAAACAATAGACTTTTTTATTGCTCATGTAAGATTAAATAATAATGCAAACTACCGTACTAAGATTAGATATAAATATTCAAACCATTATGTTGATGAGAGCTCTGAGTTTTCATTAAAAACTCGTTACGCAACCGTATATGAATTTATTGAATCGTTAGACTCTACAAAAGTCACAGTATATAGAGTATTACTAGAAGAAATAACTCCAAGGATTATCAAATCTAAGATTGTTGATGAAATTTCTGAATTCATGTTGCTATATAACGTTATAGAGAAAATTAGAAACCATTGTATAGAATTTCCTATTGGAGACAGCAGGCTTGAAATCAAAGAAGAGTTTTCATTTACGCAAACAGGGAAAGCCTTGTATAACAGCATAAATAATAAGCTGAAAGAACTAGCTGAAATTGTATCTCCAGACGACAGAGATGAGTTTTTATCAAAAACAAGCGGCAAAGTTAACTTTATCAAGAAAACTGGATTAAAAGACCAATTTGACTCATTGACAAAGTATTTAGGAATTGACGAACAAACATATGATTTAGATTTTACAAAACTAATACAGATTCGGAACAATATTTATCATGGAAAACAATCAGACGAGGTAATAAAACCATACAACGACAAAATGAGATTATTAATCGATGATTTAGTACTGAAACTATTGCAGTAATTATATATCGACAAAATACCTGCTGCTAACACAAGCCTATGGTCATTGGCTGGCTGACGTGCATTCCGGCGGTTTTGCTCCCGCATTCACTTTGTCGTTTCACGACAGCGAATGCTCCCGCAAACCGCCAATGCCCATAGCCTCGGTCGTTAGGGGCAAGCCAAAAAACAAAAGAAAGCTAGTATGACTAAGATAATTTTCAGAGAATGGGAACTCATTGTTGACAAAGAATTGACTAAACTAACTTACGACAATGCTCCACTTGGTGGACCGAACACTTGTCTTTGTCTTGAGTGTGAGAATTTTGTAAAAACCCGTGAAATAGCTTATCCAGACGAGATAAAACAATTGTTTATCGAACTTGGAATTGATTATAAAAATGAATGTGAAGTTTGTCATTATTGTAGACTAGAAAACGGACTACATTTGTATAGTGGTTGGTTTCATTTTAAAGGGAACTTTAAAGGGAAAAATTGTAAAATTCAGACTGGCGAGAATTCTTCAACGTTTGACTTGACACCAATAACCGAGAATTTCAGTATAGGATTTTGCCATGACAGTGGATTAGCATTATTTGATAACACCGAGAATCTTGTACAAATAGAATTTGAGACTAAAATTCCTTGGACAATCGAAAATGAATGATGACCAAAAACATAAAATAGAACTGAAAAATAAATTCAAGCCCCTCTTTCGCGCGAGTATGAAGAGTAACCCCTTTGTCGCGCGAGCTTGAAAGGTAACTTCTGGCGCGAGTTTAGCGATAGCGTAACTCGTGTCCAAAACAAAGACAGCTT
>JAUZOF010000309.1 GCA_030706585.1 Bacteroidota bacterium | reverse complement strand
TTGCCGGACAAACTGCACCCGGAGATGGTATTTGTGTTGCCGGTGAATCATTTTGGGTAGATACGCATGATGTGGTGATACGTCACATGCGTTTCCGTCGTGGTGAGACATGGGTAGGTCGTCGTGATGATGCTATCGGTGGTAATCCAATGGGTAATATCATGATCGACCACGTTTCTGCCAGCTGGGGATTGGATGAAAACATGTCGATGTATCGTCACATGTACGATGACCATAACGGTAAACATCCGGAAGAAAAGCTTGCAACGGTAAATATTACTATTCAGAACTCGATCTTTGAAGAGTCGTTGGATACCTGGAACCACGCTTTCGGTAGTACACTGGGTGGTGAGAACTGTTCATTTATCCGTAACCTTTGGGCAAACAATGCATGTCGTAACCCGTCTATCGGTTGGTATGGTATCTTCAATTTTGCCAATAACGTTGTATTCAACTGGGTACGTCGTTCTATTGACGGTGGTGACTATCGCGCCCTTTACAACATTATGAATAACTATTTCAAGCCAGGTCCTGCAACACCGGTAGGCGAGCCTATCAGCCACCGTATTCTCAAGCCTGAATCTGGTCGCAGTAAATTAGGTTATAAGGTATATGGACGTTGTTATGTAAATGGTAACATCATGGAGGGTAATGATGCCGTGACTAAAGATAATTGGAATGGCGGCGTTCAGGTTGAAGATGAGAAAGATTGTGGCCAATATACCGCTGACATGAAATCGAATGAACCGTTCCCAATGCCGAAATTTAACCTGATGCCTACCAGCCAAGTATTCGATTATGTATTGGCAAATGCAGGTGCATTATTGCCAAAGCGCGACGCAGTTGATGCTCGTGTGACAGAAGAGGTTCGCACCGGAAAAATCGTTTACAACGAAAAATACAAAGATGACGGTAAACCACAGTTTAAACACCGTCAGAATCCAAGAGATTCTTACAAGCAAGGTATTATCACTGATATCGCACAAGTGGGCGGATATCCTGTGTACAAAAGCGTGAAACCGCTTAAAGATACAGACAACGATGGTATGCCAGATGAGTGGGAAATCAAATATGGTTTGAATCCGAAAGACCCATCTGATGCAAACAAAGACTGCAACGGAGACGGTTATACCAACATTGAGAAATACATCAATGGTATTGATCCGACTACCAAAGTGGACTGGACAGATTTCAAAAACAATTTCGACACGCTGGCTAAAAAAGGCGGTCTGAATTAATTCTATATCATTAAACCTGACAGGTTTTTAGAACCTGTCAGGTTTAAAAGAAACCATCATCAAATGAAGAACACATTTTTACTCGTATTACTGGCCGTACTTCCCATATCGTTGTTGGCCCAGTATCCGATCATTCCCGATAATGAAAAAGCAGAAGCCCAGGCGTACCTCGATGCATTTCAGCGTCGTTCTGATTCTGCATTTGCCAAAGCGCTTCCTGTCATCATGGAGCAAGCCAAACACGGACGTCCTTACGTTCCCGGAGCTTCCAAACCATCCGATTTAGTTAAAGCAGCAATTCCTGCATTCCCCGGAGCCGAAGGGGGCGGAGCATTTACTCCCGGCGGCCGCGGTGGAAAGGTAATCGTAGTGAATACGCTGGCTGACAGCGGGCCCGGTTCGTTGCGTGAAGCCGTTGAGACCGGAGGTGCCCGTGTGATTGTTTTCAATGTTTCGGGAATTATCTGGCTGAAAACACCTATTTCGGTGCGTGCTCCTTATATCACGATTGCCGGACAGACTTCTCCGGGAGATGGTATTTGTGTGGCGGGTGAATCCTTCAATATCGATACTCACGATGTGGTGATTCGCCACATGCGTTTCCGTCGTGGGGCTACATACGTGGGCAACCGTGATGACGCTTTGAGTGGTGATGCGATTGGTAACATCATGTACGACCACTGCTCGGTGAGCTGGGGGCTTGACGAAAATCTTTCTGCTTATCGTCACCTCTTTTTACCAGAGGGAGCAACCAAAAAGCTGAAACTTCCTACCGTAAATATTACCATCCAGAACTGTATCTCCTCTGAAGGTCTTGATACTTATAACCATGCTTTCGGAAGTACCATTGGTGGTCACAATAGCCTCTTTGCCCGTAACCTGTGGGCATGTAACATTTCTCGTAATGCCTCTGTGGGCATGGACGGTGATTTTAATTTTGTCAATAATGTGATCTTTAACTGGTGGAATCGCTCGGTGGATGGCGGCGACAATAAAAGCCTTTACAACATCATCAACAATTACTACAAACCGGGACCCATCACAATGAAAGAAGCTCCGGGCTGGAGAATCCTGAAACCGGAATCGGGGCGTAGCAAGGATAATAAAAACCTTTACGGTAAAGCTTATGTAAATGGCAATATCATGGAAGGTTATCCTCAAATTACCAAAGATAACTGGAACGGTGGTGTGCAAATCGAAAGTCTGCCGAATGCCGGTGAATTTAAAGACCAGATAAAAGCTGAAAAACCTTTTCCATTAGGTCCGATTGCTAAAATCATGTCTGCTAAAGAGGCCTTCGAATTTGTTATGAATAACGTGGGAGCGACTTTCCCTAAACGTGATAAGGTGGATGAACGCATTGTTCGTCAGGTTCGCACCGGTAAAATTGAATATGTAGAAGGTGATTATCCTGATTTAGGGAAAAAATATGTGAAACGTCGCTTGCCTGCCGATTCTTACAAAAAAGGCATCATCACTATGCCTTCTCAGGTTGGCGGATGGCCGGAATACAAAGGTACACCGGTGGTTGACAGTGATAATGACGGTATGCCCGATGCCTGGGAAATCAAATACGGATTAAATCCGAATGATCCTTCCGACGCGATCAAGGATTGCAACGGTGATGGTTATACCAATATCGAGAAATACATCAACGGCATTGACCCGAAGAAAAAAGTAAACTGGAAGGAGCTGAAAAACAACCACGATACGTTGGCCGGCCGTAAAAGTTTGCTGTAATCCATATCCCAACGCAGAGTATAAATTTGCTTGCGGATAACTCCCGCAATCTTGCGGAACAGTTCCGCAAGATTGCGGAAGTCCTCTGCAGGGAAGGGGAACCCTTCCGCAATCTTGCGGCTTTCATTACCCTGCTTGCGGAACATTTCCGCGAGCTTGCGGGAAGGAAAAACCATCTTGCGGATTCATTCCGCAGGTTTGCGGGACAAGTCCGCAAAGTGCCGCAGGGTTTAACTGAAATACGATATAGTTTTATTCAACTCAATATTATTTTTCCAATGAAAAGAATTTCGATTTTGATGATTGCGGTTTTGATGTCTGTCGCAATGTTTGCACAGCAGGCGCAACCGGTTCAACAAACCCCGGCTGAAAAAGAGGCAGCCTATACCAAAACCCTGACCGACCGCGCTCAGAAGATTGTGGACAAATTAGGTCTGAAAGATGGCGCACAGGGCGTTCGTGTACGTGACATTCTGGTGGAGCAATACCGTAATCTGAGCAAAATACACGATGGTCGCGATGCGCAGGTGAAAGCGCTGAAAGCGGACAAATCATTGGCCAAAGAGGTTGTTGATGCTAAAGTAAATTTCCTGGTGGCTGATGCCGATGCTCAGTTATATACCTTGCACGGTGAGTTTCTGGGTAAATTGTACAGCGAATTGACTCCTGAACAAATTGTAATGGTCAAGGATGCGATGACTTACAATAAAGTGAATGTGACCATGACTGCCTACAAGGAAATGATGCTCAAGCTGACCGATGGGCAAAAGCGTTTTCTGATGGCCAGCCTGTGTGCAGCCCGCGAACGTGCGATGGATGCCGAATCGGCAGCTAAGAAAGATTATTGGTTTGGTAAATACAAAGGCCGCATCAATAACTATCTGGCTAAACAGGGTTACGACATGAAAACCGAAGAAGCCGGCTGGATGAAACGTATCGAAGAGGCTAAAAAACAAAAAGCCGCTACTGAAAAGAAATAGAGTTACTTTGTGATAGAGTGTGTGTGGTGGAAGTGCCGGTTCGTTGGGTAACCGATGAATCGGCTTCCTTTTTTTTAGAAATCTCTTTCAATCAATTTTGACCTTAAAAAATGAGACACTTACAAATCGTCCTTCTTTCAGCGTGTATTTTGGCCTCCGGCTCAGCGATGCTGGCACAGAAACAGAAAAAAGAACCGCCGAAACCACCGGTGTATTCCGGTGCCGATAATAAACTTGTCTATATTTCAGATGCTCAGGGCAACCGCATTCCCGACTTTTCCTATTGCGGATACATGGCATCGGAGCAAACCATCCCAACTGTTCCCGTAAAAGTGGTCGTTCCCGTAAAAAGCGGTGATGCGACTTTGCGTATCCAGTCGGCATTGGATTATGTAGCCGGATTGAAACCCGATAAATCAGGATTCCGTGGGGCTGTTCTATTGGAAAAGGGAACTTATGAAGTTTCCGGCAAACTGCTCATCAAAGCTTCCGGCGTGGTATTGCGCGGTAGCGGCATGAGCGAAGGCGGAACTACCATTCTGGGTACCGGTCCCGAGCGCGATGCTTTGATCCGTATTTTGGGTAAAAATGATATTAAGAAATCAGCGTCAATGGCAATTACCGATAAATATGTTCCGGTAAATGCCACTGAACTGCATCTCAAAGCACCGACGGCATTAAAAGCGGGTGATAAAATATTCATTAACCGACCATTCACTGACGAATGGATTAAAACCCTGGGAACCGAACACTTCGGCGGTGGAATTACTGCGTTGGGGTGGAAACCGGGAGACCGCGATATTCAGTGGGATAGAACGATTGTTGCTGTAAATGGCGATAAAATCATCCTTGACGCTCCGTTGACAACTGCACTCGATGCGCAATATGGCGGCGCAACCGTAACTCCTTACCAATGGAACGGCCGCATTAGTCATATAGGTGTTGAAAATCTGAAACTGGAATCGACCTTTAATATTGAGAATCTCAAAGACGAAGACCACCGCTGGCAGGCCATTACGATGGATAATGTGCAGGACAGCTGGGTGCGTCGTGTGATTTTCAAACACTTCGCCGGCTCAGCCGTTGCCGTTTGGGAAACTGCGAAACGCGTCACCATCGAAGACTGTAAATCTCTCCAGCCCATCTCCGAAATCGGAGGTCAGCGTCGCTATACTTTCTGCGTGACCGGTGAGCAGACACTCGTTCAGCGTTGCTATGCTGAGCAGGGTTATCACGATTTTTCGGTAGGATATACCGCTCCGGGGCCGAATGCCTTTGTACAATGTTATTCATCATTACCTTATAGTTTTAGTGGCACTATTGACAGTTGGGCTTCCGGTGTCTTATTTGATATTGTGGATGTTGATGGTAATGCGTTACGCTTTGCCAACCGTGGACAAGATGCCAACGGAGCCGGCTGGAGCGCTGCTAATTCTATGTTTTGGCAATGCTGGGCGGCTCGTATAGACTGCTATCGTCCGCCAACAGCCAACAACTGGGCATTTGGTAGCTGGGCGCAGTTTGCTGGTGACGGCACCTGGTTTGACTCCAATAACCATATTAACCCGGTCAGTCTTTATTATGCACAGTTGAAAGACCGTCTGGGTAAAGATGTTTCAGCCCAGGCGCAGATTTTACCGCTGAACCGTGAAGCTACCAGCA
>JAUZOF010000308.1 GCA_030706585.1 Bacteroidota bacterium | reverse complement strand
GTTTCCCTGAGCATCTTCAATGATCAGCCTTATATTTTCATGAAACGAAGCCTCTATCTTCATTTCATTAATCATCTGTTTCCGCCAATTGTCATTGCCTACACATTGGGAAAATCCGATGGTATAAATGCGTTCTTTCTTATTTGTACAGGAAATAATGACCAGTAGTGTAATCCCGATCAGTATAGCATTTGTGATTTGTCTTCTCATAAGACTGGTTTTAGATCAAAGGTTATAAAGACAAAGAAAGAAAAAATCAGGGTTCAGTACAATACAATTGATAATTATAACTGCAAATGCCGGCTGCTCACTCAGGAACAACCGGCTTCACAGTTAACCACTAACTATCCATCAGTTAACACACACAATCTTTCAGAACCATCAAACTATACCTATCAATTCTTCAATGATATTGCTGTATTCGGGGGTAGCACCATGATTGGTGCATACAAATGCTGAGATTTTCACCGCCATCTCGTGACATTCACCTAACGGTCTTTTATTTAGTAGCCCCATGGTCATGGCAGCCGTAAACGAGTCACCTGCTCCTACTGTATCTTTCACCTCAACGATTGGCGTCTCTTTAAACGACTTTTCTTCCGGGGTAAAAAGATAACTACCTTTGGTACCGCAGGTATAGGCGAGTAATCTGAGATCATACGCTTTTATGATCTGGCGGCAAATAGCTTCATCATCACCTTCCCAGCCAAACATCTTAGCCACTACTATCAATTCATCGTCATTAATTTTCAGCACGTTGGCCAGCTGCAAGGAGGATTCCAGCAACTCTTTACTGTAAAAACTCTGACGCAGGTTGATGTCAAATATCTTCAACGCGCTATCGGGAACCAGTTTTACAAAATCGGTAATCGCTTTGCGGGAAACCTCATTCCGCTGAGCCAAACTACCAAAGCAAACAGCATCTGTTTGTTTCGCCAATTCGATATGCTCCGGAGTAAGTGTGATAAAATCCCACGCAACCGGCTGCAGAATTTCATATTCTGGGATCCCATCCTTAAGCGTTACATTCACAACACCTGTAGTGTGAGGAACTCTATCCAGCTTAAGATTCAGGTCAAAGGACGAAAGCAGACTTAAAATCTCGCGGCCCAACTCATCATCTCCGATGGCACTGATTACATAACTCTCAGCCCCTAACTGATTGGCATGATACGCAAAGTTTGCCGGTGCTCCACCCAACACTTTACCTTGTGGTAATAAGTCCCACAAAATCTCGCCAATACCAACTACTGTACTTTTTGTTTTCATGTGTCCTTTTTTATTTTATATTTTGGCTACACATGGAACTCGCATATAAAGGACATGCTCATTGGCGCAGGCCTTTCTGCATGCTCGTTTCATGTATGTTATTATTTTTAAGAGAGTAACCACGGGATAACCACAAGGGTTAACCGTACCGTTCATCCCGATCAATTATTTTACCAATCCCAATTCTTTTTCAATCTGTTCCAATGATTTGCCTTTGGTTTCAGGAATATAAATCTTAATGAAGATAAAGGCAATCAAACTGAATACACCAAACATCCCGAAAGTAACCCCGCCACCCAGATTATTCAGCATCCAGGGGAAAAACTGCACCACCAATAAGGTACAGGCCCAGCTTATTGCCGTTGAAAATGACATGGCCACCCCTCGGTAACGGGTCGGGTACATTTCTGAAGTTACTACCCACATCACCGGTGCCAATGAGGCTGCAAAGAAAGCAATGTAAGTCAGCAATGAAATCAGAATACCGAAACTATTGCCTGAATTAAAGGCAAACGAACCGGTCAGGTAAGCCAATGCCAGCGTCATTCCTGCAGCTCCCCACAGTAATAACGTTTTACGACCCTTTTTGTCCACCAAACGAACGGCTACAATGGTAAATACAAAGTTCACAAAGCCCACCAGGATAGATTGTAGCAAAGCGGTATCACCACCTACACCTGTTTGTTGGAAAATCGTTGGAGCATAATTCACTACCGCATTGATACCCGTAATTTGCTGAAGTACCGCCAATGTTGTTCCCAACAACATGACGTAAGCCAGCTTACCACGAAAAAGTTCTTTGAAGCGAACCGGCTTATCCGATTCATGTGCTTTGGAAGAGGTTTCGATGTTTGACATCTGTTCTCCTGCATAGGCAGCTCCTCCTACTTTTTCAAGGATTACTTTTGCCTCTTTGTTTCTTCCCACTTTAGCCAACCATCTTGGACTTTCAGGGAAAGCAAATACTAAAAGAATCAGGTAGATAAGGCCAAACACAAACGGAACCAGCAACATATAGCGCCAACCGTTGACTACGCCTACCAATCCAAAGTCAATCACATAAGCCAACAAAATACCGATAACAATGGCCATCTGGTTGTTTGAGACCAATGCCCCCCGACGTTCAGCCGGAGCAATCTCCGATATATAGGTCGGACAAAGGACTGATGCTGCACCCACGGCAATTCCGCTCACAATGCGGGAAGCTATAAAGAGCCAGAGAGAATCTGCCAATCCGCATCCCAATGATGATACCATAAACAGAACAGCAGTTATCATCATCAATATTTTACGACCGTACTTGTCGCTTAACGATCCGACAAATAACGAACCGACCAGACAGCCAACCATAATGGAGCTAACAGCCAAACCTAAAGAAATATCATCCAACACGAAGTATTCCTTTAAGAAAGGAATCGCACCCGATATCCCGGCCATATTCAACCCAAACAATAATCCGCCGTTGACCGCGACAAATGTCACCCAATTTAAAAATCCTCTGTTCATTTTCGTATTTAATTTAAGGAGTTATTTTATTTACAATTTACTGATTTACAATTTACCATTTTGCTCCGCTCAATTCTCTTCATTCGAAATAGTCAATGGTAAATGATAAAATGGTCAATCAACATTAAAAGACTTATTTCTATTTACAATTTACTGATTTACAACCTACAACTCTTCATTCATGATAATTCTAGCGTGAAAGACCATTCATTAAATTGTAATTTGTAAATTGTTAAATTGTAGATTCACCTGTTTGTTTTCAGTTCCCAGATCTTACATTCACTCACTTTGGTTTTTCCCTTATCGGAGAATAACAAAAGCTTAGAATAAGGCTGCGTAGGGAAAACGATGTTCGTCATGACCACTTTGCCTTGTTGTGCAAAAACCTCTACGGAAGCTTCGTCAATCACAATATTCAGCTCTACTTTTCCATTCTCTACCGGACAAGCAGCCGAAGTAATGGCTGGAAAGTCTTTGGAAAAATCCACTTTACCCGATTTCATACGGTCCATGTAGAGTTGCTGCTTCTCCTTATCATAACCGATTACGACTTCCTCATTCTGACCGTTTGTCAGTTTTACACCGAATTGTTTGCCAGACTTCTGATTTACCGCGAAAGTCAGCTTCAATTGAACCGGTGAGACAGTGGTTGAAATCTCTTTCGAGCCATTGACTTGTTTAACTGCCGTTTTTATTTCATTCTTTCTAAATGCATCAAGCTCTTTCACCGGTAGTGACACCAATGAATATCCCGCTTTCGATGGTATCAGAGATAACTCACGGGGCAAGGTCATCGCGCTGCGCCACGCTTCAGAGGGAACCTTTTCTGCATATTGCCAGTTGCTCATCCATCCCAGGAAAAGGCGTCTGCCGTCTGCTTTGGGAATATTCGACCAGGTGACACCGGCATAGTTGTCTTTACCGAAGTCAATCCAGCGGATTTCCGTATTATCCGGTTTGAATTTTTTTCCATCAAAATCGCCCACAAAGTACTGCGTTGCCGAGCCTCCGAAAGGTCCACCGGGATTGATGCTAACCAACAACACCCATTTGGCTTTATCTGTATTACCTGCTTTCAGCGGGAATATATCGGGACATTCCCATACGCCACCGTGGGCTCCTATATTTTGACCAAACTCGCTCTCAAAGGTCCAGTCCAACAAATTGGGGGAAGAATAGAATCGCACTTTATCTCCGGCAGCAAAAACCACCACCCATTTCTGTGTTTTCTCGTTCCAACTCACTTTCGGGTCTCTGAAATCGCGCATTCCGGGATTCGGGATAATCGGATTCTTCGCGTATTTTGTCCAGGTGCGACCATTATCCAGGCTGTAAGCCATTCCCTGATACTGATATACATTGCTTCCACTTCGTTCGAGCTTGGGATTATGATAGGTAAACACAGCCACCATCGGGGGATTTTCTTTCGTTCCCAAACCAGAGGTATTGTTTACGTCCACCACCGCACTACCCGAGAAAATGTATCCGAGGCTATCCGGATAAAGGGCTATCGGCAGATGCTTCCAGCTCATCATATCCTTGCTCACGGCATGTCCCCAATGCATCGGCCCCCAGGTGGTACCATCGGGGTAATACTGGTAAAACAGATGGTACTCCCCGTTGTGATATACCAAGCCGTTAGGATCATTCATCCAATGTGCGGGGGGAGTAAAGTGAACGTGAGGGCGATAAGGCTCATTACCCAAGACCTTCTGCGTCGCTGTTTCCGTCCCAAAACATACAGTAATAGCAGATAATGCAAATGCCACTATACTGAGAATTGTCTTTTTCATAGAGTTATGTTATTAAATAGTAGATTGCAGGTTATTTATTCCAAATGGAAGCCAGCCTCTTTATCTCAAGCGCGGAGACTTTAATCACGCCATTTTCAGCAAATAATGAAAGTTTATTTAGTTTGTTTTGGGTTGAATAGTTTTGGGTCATTACCAGTTTCCCATCCTCGGTAAATAGCTCAATAGAAGAATCATCCACGATCATTTTCATGACCATTGTTGAATCTGTGTGCCAGCATTGCATTACCTGAGTTCCGCCAAACTGGTAGCTTTGTTTTACATTCGCAAAACAGGAACGGTCGATATAATACCACTCCCGGAACCTGTCAAATCCCACCTCAAGCTTTTCACCTTTTTCATTTCCTAAGCGTATGCCAAACTTTGCCGGAAATGAGAGACGGGTCATTGACGTTGTTTCAAATTTCAGGGTGATAATCGAAGGAGATATCGGCACATTGATTTTATTGGAAAAATCAAGGCTGTTCTCCAAGGATATCTCTTTGATTGTAACTCCGGGTTTTACGAGCCTTTCAAGGGCTTGAACAGGATTACAAGACAATAGCATCTCCCCATAAACATTGGTCAAGGAAACAGTCCGGGGAAATGTCATTGAGCCAGGCAATGACTTCAAATCACCAAGAAGAGAATAATCAAGATTATTTTTAAGTCCTATAATTACGGGTAAAGTATCCTCTGCCGATTTGCGGCAAACCGTATTATAGACATTGTCTTTCCCATAATCCAGCCAGTGTGGTTTAGACGACTGATTGTGAAATGACTTTCCGTCAAACGAACCGATGAAATACTGCACAGCCGATCCTTCACGCGGATCTTCAAATTCCTGATCGACCAGTAATACCCAACTATTGCCATTACCAACTGGAAATAGAGTTGCTTTATGCCAGATATTATCCTTAAACTTCAGCTCTTTTTCAAATATGCTTTCATACTTCCATTGCTTTAAGTCCTGAGACGAATAGAACATTACCTTTTGGTCGGAAATAAGAGTCATAATCCATTTGCCGGATTGAAAATCGCGAATAATTGCCGGCTTAAATCC
>JAUZOF010000307.1 GCA_030706585.1 Bacteroidota bacterium | reverse complement strand
GAGTATTATAGGCGATAGATAGAGACTTTTATCCGAAAGTAAGAGGTTTCTATCAGATAGCTAGAGAGTTTTATTCAAAAGATAGAATATTAAATGCAATGGATAGAGAATTTTATTTGAAAGTAAGAGATTTATATTCTATAGATAGAGAGTTTCATTCGAAATGAAATAGTTTAGAGTAACTCGTCAATTTGACTGCTGAGAATGCAATAATAACCCAACTAACCAAGGAAATGTAGCGGAGGGGAATAGTGAATACCGTTGTGCAAGAAGAAATGTCCGGAGAGGACCGGTATTGAAGGACTCTCAGTAACCATCACGCATTTTACAGGTCGTATAAAAAAACGGAGACCCGGTTTGATTCCGGACCTCCGCTTTTTTTTAACAGAAATGTTCCAACTATTTCTTTTGGTAAACCCTTACGTAATCCACCTCGTAACGGTTGGGGAATTTCGTTTTCGAAGGGTCACCGCCGTTTTGTCCGCCAATGGCCAGGTTGAGCAGGATGTATTGTGGCTGGCGAAAAGGGTAGGAGCCGTCTGGATTGACCGTGTCGCTTTGTTTGGTTTCATTGAGTAATTCATCATCAAGGTAAAGCTTGATGGAATTTTCGTCCCAATCCATCCGCCAGATGTGAAACTTGCTCGGCCATTGAGGGTCTTTCTCCAGAAAATGCTTCAACAAAGTTTTTTGTGAATGCCACTTTGCGTTGTATCTTCTGGTTGTTCCTGAAGCCACGTTGGCCATGATGCAATGTTCTCCATTGATGGGGTAAGACTCCATCAGGTCAACTTCGCCGTTAGATGGCCATTCTCCCTTAATACCCAGAGTCCAGATCGCGGGCCACAGTCCCATCGAGGTGTCAATGCGGGCGCGAATCTCGAAACGACCGTACTGGAATTCCCGCAAGCCTTCACTCACCATACTGGCAGCACTGTAATGGGCAAATTCACGGTTGGTTTTCCAGTTGGTTGAGCCGGGGATATAATTAGGATTCTTGATCTCCTCTTTTCTTCCTTCAATGATCAGCAGTCCATTTTCGCAAAAAGCATTATCGGCCTGATACCACTGATACTCTTCGTTTCGGGCAAATCCGTGTTCGAATTTCCAGTTTCGGGAATCGGGTTTGCCCGGTTTGTTAAACTCATCTGACCATACCAACTTCCATTTGGATTTGCTTTTGGGTGTGATGTTATTTCCGGCAAATATCTGGCTGGAAATGCAAAGGCCTAAAAGAAGACTTCCTGCTTTGAAGTATAAAAGACTGTTTTTCATTTTAATAGGTGGTTAAAGAAACATTCAGGACACAAAGATAAGTACAATTGTAGCATTCAGAATCTGTTTTCCGGAATGTTTTGGGAAAATTGAATCTGTTCTAATCATATTAATTTAGGCTTAAAAACATTATCATATCGGACTAATTTGGTTTTTAGTCAGTATGTTTGCAGTCCGATTTTCAGCTATGGATGATCAGATTCATGCTGTTTTAACTGAAAGTTTATGATAAAGCCAAGAATATTAGCCGTTTCCTTTTTGCTAATCCTGTTTACCCTTACGTCAAATGGCGCAAAAAGCAGCATTTGTTTTACATTTGATGATCTGCCGGTTGACACACACAGTGATAAAAGCGTGAGTTTTCAGCGGAGTGTAATTTCAGGTCTGGTGCATACGTGCAAACAATATCATATTCCCGCCATTGGCTTTGTCAACGAAGGGAAAATGTATCGGAAGGATAAACGGGTGGATTCAGCTCAGATCGTATTACTTCAAACCTGGCTAAAAGCGAAACTGGAACTGGGGAACCATACTTTTTCTCACCCGGATTATAATAAAACTTCCTGTGTGAATTTCGGCGAAGATATTCTGAACGGAGAAAAGATAACCCGCCCGTTGATGAAGAAACATCATAAGAAGTTGCAATATTTTCGCCATCCTTTCCTGAGTATAGGTGATTCACAGGCCAAGTACGATTCGCTGGAACAGTTTTTGGCTGCCAATAAATATATTGTGGCTCCTATTACCATCGAAAATGATGACTGGATTTTTGATGATGCTTATGATAGCGCTTCTGTAAAAAAAGACAGTGTACTCATGCGTCAGATCGGCCAAAGCTATATTGAATTCACTGAAAAACAGATAAAGTATAACGAAATGCTATCTGTTAAAGTCTTTCGGCGCAATATCAGCCAGATTTTGCTGTTGCATTCCAATGCCATAAACCGCGATTATCTTCCAGAGATAGCTCAGATGTGCAAACGCAATAACTATAAGTTTGTCTCCATTGAAAGGAGCCTCAGGGATAAAGCTTATCTGTCGAAGATTACCAATTTTGGAGACTGGGGGGCATCGTGGCTTATCCGGTGGGCGATGTCAATGGATATCAAAGGTAATCTTTATGCTGGCTTGCCTTTAACTCCTGCTTATGTATTGAAACTTGCCGGAATGCCATTGGATTACAAATAATCCATATGCCGTCGGTATAAAGACAATTCTTCTTAATTCCCTATGGCTTTAATGTGATTTTAATCTATGTTTAAGCCGAAAATTAACAATTCAGTGCGATATTTGCGCCCGTCAAAAATCCGCACTTATGAAGAAGTTTTTTGCTGTTTTATTCTCTGCTTTATCGCTTTCGGTATTCGCCCAGACGGGCACAAATCTCACCTTATCCGAAACCGAAAACCTGTTCCTTAAGAACAATCTCAGCCTTTTGGCTGCTAAGTTTAATGTCGATGCGGCTCATGCAGCGGTCATTCAGGCTAAATTGTGGGAAAATCCCAATTTTCAGGTTGGCATAAATGCCTACAATCCAGACAGGAAGAAATATTTCGACATTGGCCCGAACGGTGAAAAATCGTTTTCTATCGAACAACTGATTCATTTGGGGGGTAAGAAGCACGATGAAATCGCGCTGGCCCGTTCCAATCAGCAGGTGGCCGAATACGAACTTTCCGACCTGCTGCGCAATCTCAAGCTGCAACTCCGTCAAAGCTACTTCGAAACATATTACGATAACCTTTCCTACCAAGCGCTTACCCTGCAAATGAGCAGCCTCGATTCATTGATTAATTCTTACAACAAACAGGTAGAAAAGGGCAATTTGCCAGAAAAAGACCTGGTGCGTTTGCAAGGTCTCTATTTAAGCTTCAAACAGGAACGATCGGATCTCTACAAAAACATTCTTGAAAACCAAAACGACCTGGCAGTGTTGACCGGAGTACAGGAGCTTATGCCGCAACCAACGGCGCAGGAGCTGGCGGTGTATGAGAAACAGGAAATCCCCAATCTCCAAACGTTGACTTCAACCGCCATCGAAAACCGTTCGGATTTCCTCTCACTGGCCAAGCAGGTAGAAGCTGCCAAATGGAATCTGAAATGGCAGAAAGCACAGAATGTACCGGATTTATCTGTTGGCGTTTCCTGGGATCAGCAAGCCAGTGCATTTAATAACTCTACATCGTTAAGTTTGGGTATTCCTCTTCCGCTCTGGAACCGCAATCAGGGAAACATCAAACAGGCCGCTGCTCAGGTTAAAATAGCTGATACCAATAAAGCCCAGCAACAGCAGAAGATTGAAAATGAAGTCATTCTTGCCTATAAAAAGTGGAAAGATGCTCTGGATAACCACAAACTCCTGACTCAGGCAAAAGTTGATAAATTCAAAGAGGTGGAAGAGGGAGTCTTGAGAAACTTCCGCAACGGAAACCTCTCCCTGATTGAGTTTACCGACTTTATGGAAAATTACAATCAGACTCTCCAGCAATATCATCGGTTTGCCAGGGACCTTGTAACCTCGTGCGAAGAAATCAATTATATTACCAATTCAACCCAGTTTTAATTATGAAGCGTATTTTGTTGATATGTATCACTTTATCGGCAGTTTTATTCACCTCCTGCAAAAAGAAAGCAGAAGCCGGTACTGAAGAAAAGCCAAAGTTTGTCCTGAGCGATATTATGCTGAAGACGACAACTTTTGCGAATGTGGAGTCTAAACCGCTGAAAACGGAACAGGAGTTTTACGGGAAAATTTCCGCAGATAACGATAAGCTCATTGAAATCTATCCTGTGGTAGGCGGAAACGTGATTAAAGTCTATGTTGAACTCGGGGACTTTGTAAAGAAAGGGCAATTGTTAGCGACAATCCGAAGTACGCAGGTCGCCGGTTATGAAAAAGACCTGAGTGATGCGTTGAATGATGTGGTTGTTGCTAAAAACAATCTCAAAGCAACTAAAGAGCTTTACGAAGGTAAGTTAAATACCGAACGTGATGTGCTCACTGCAAAAAGTGAACTGGACAAAGCTCAATCGCAATTGAGCCGTATTCGTGAAACCTATAAAATATATAGTCTCAAGCCGGGTGCTATTTACGAGGTCCGTTCTCCGATCAGCGGATTTATTATTCAGAAAGATATCAATCAGGACATGTTGTTGCGTGATGATCATACTAATAATATTTTCGACATTGCCGAAATCGACGAAGTATGGGCCATTGCCAACGTAAGCGAACCGGACATCCGCGATGTCGTATTGGGATCAGATGCCGACATTACGACGCTCAGTTATCCCGATAAAGCTTTCCATGGAAAGGTGGACAAGATATTTAATATCATCGACCCTGATACAAAAGCGATGAAGGTGCGCATTAAACTGAAAAATCCGGACTTCCTTTTGAAACCGGAGATGAAAGCAACTATTAAGTTAAGCCACGAAGAGAGTGAACGAATGTTGGCCGTTCCTTCGTCAGCTGTAATTTTCGACAAGAGTAAAAACTTTGTGATGGTTTATAAAAGCCGTTCAGATATTGAAACCCGCAAGGTGGACGTATTCCGTCAGGTGGGAGATGTTACCTATATTAGCTCAGGTGTAAGCGCAGGCGAAAAAGTGATTACGACCAATCAATTGCAGGTTTACGACGCGTTGAATGACTAAACCGCAGGGAATTTCGAGGCTAAAAGCCTGTTTTTTCTCTGAAGTTTTAGAAAGAACTTAGTGTTAAATAGTTAAGAAACAACACATGAACAAGTTTATTAGAAATATCATAGCATTTTCGCTCAAAAACCGGGCATTCACCTTTTTCTGGGTGGCCATTTTGGTGATTGCCGGAGTGTTTGCCTTTCGGCAGATGCCGATTGAGGCATTTCCCGACTTAACCAATACGCAAATCATCATTATTACTCAATGGAACGGACGGAGTGCCGAAGAGGTGGAACGTTTTGTAACTACCCCCATTGAGATCGCCATGAACTCGGTGCAACACAAAACCAGTGTGCGCAGTACCACGATGTTTGGGCTATCGGTAGTGAAAATTATTTTTGAAGATGGAGTAGAAGACTTTTTCGCCCGGCAGCAAGTTAATAACCAATTGCGCAACGTGGAGCTTCCCGATGGTGCAGAGCCTGATGTTCAGCCTCCTTACGGCCCAACAGGAGAAATTTTCCGATATGTACTGAAGAGTGATAAACGCGATACTCGTGACCTGCTGACATTGCAAACCTGGGTCGTTGACCGTCAGTTGCGTGCAATTCCGGGCGTTGCCGACCTGAATGCTTTTGGGGGAGAACAGAAAATTTACGAGATCTGTGTCGATCCTAATCGTCTGTCGGGTTACGATATTACCCCAATCGATGTATATGAT
>JAUZOF010000306.1 GCA_030706585.1 Bacteroidota bacterium | reverse complement strand
GTTTTTTGTGTACTCTGGGCAAATGTATTGAGACATACCAATACCATTGCGAGGGTTGAAAATAGTTTCATTGTTGATTTGTTATTTTGGTTGTGATTTATAAGGGTGTTATCCTTTTAAAATATATCCCTGAATTGTTCAAGGATTCTTTCGATTCGCGTTGTTTATTAATTCGATTCTGACTTTTAGCCATGTACTTGTGAGAGAACTCCTCTTTTCCAATTTCCATAATCAGATTTTTAGTCAATTATATTGTATATTCTGGTAATTTACTCGAATATAGAGTACAACTTCAGACAAAAAAGCCATTGAAATGATTACATCTCAATGATATTTACAAAATCCTTCCATTGATTAGCCGCCTGATATGCGCTTTTTGAGCCTGCAGGAACATACAGAATACATGTAGAGAGATTAATCCCGTCAAATACCCGATATCGGTGAGATAAATCAATGGGGGTTGCAGAAGATATATAAATGGCTTTCAGAGCTGAACAATCAGCAAATGCAGCATTCCCCAATGATTTTATACGACTTCCTATCGAAACATTACTGAGCTTATCACAAGCGTTAAAAGCTCCATCGGCTATACTTGTAACAGTATTAGGGATAATATAATCTCCGACTTTAGTGAATGGATACATGATGAGTGTTGTCTGATTTTTATTAAATAGCACTCCATCACGGGAAGAGTAATTTATATTATCCGGACTTACTGTTAGTTCGTTTAGGTTTGGACAATCATAAAAGATATCTGTGCTTATCGAAGAAACAGAGCTACCAAATAAGATTCTTTTCAAGCCAAAGCAATGATAGAAGGTCTCTGATGCAATTGATTTTACAGAGTCAGGAATCTCAAAACTGCTAAAGCTGGTACATGCATTGAAAGCCCCGGCTCCGATAGTTTTTACAGAGTTGGGGAGGTAAATGCTATCCAAACCCCAACAGGAGTAGAATGCGCTTTCTCCAATAGATATTACGGAGTCTGGAATAGTTAGAGTTCCAAATATGTTTGATTGATTGAACGCATCCTTGCCAATGGATTTCAGGGATCCAGGTAATTTGATATCATAAATCTCAGGAGTCAATGTTGATGTTGGCGAAAAAGCAAATGCCGGAATCTCATTAGCCGGGTAATCGTTACTCTCATTATTTCCGTAAATACAAGCATAAGTTCCTTCTTTTCCGGAATAAGCAGATATTCTTACCTTACTAATGTCTATGTAATGCATGTAGCTCATATTATCCCTGAGAACTTTAAAGTCCCGGGAGTCCATTGTTCCGGTTATAGTCAACGAAGATATTTTTTGCAATTCATTTGCAGAAATCAATGTCGATAAACTACCAGGGGTTACGATTTGAATCTTTTTTTCAATATAACCTCTCGGTTCATTCTCTCTGGTGCAACTTCCCAATACAAGGATAAGTAGAAGTGTAAGATACGGCAGGATAATTTTCATATACAGTCAAATTAGTTGTGTGGTAATATAGTGTAATATTTCAATTCATCTCATTTGATCAAAGCCCGCCATTCCTTCGGTGTTTTTGCTTTTGATTCACTCCTGTTAGATTGAGCAATGCCAATATTGTAACCACGGTTCAGTGTAATCACTAAGTAATTCACACTTTTCATATCGGGATAATTGTCGAGAGCAAGCTTTGCTGTAGAAATGAAGACTTTATTCTTTTCCGCATCATGAATGAGTTCACGATTAAAAGTCAAACTACAGTTAAGTATTGTGGTAGTAAATCTTCCGTTTGAATCAATCCGGGTATTCGTATTTTGTGAAACTGCGGCATCCGATATACCCTCTGTTTGTCTATACTTTTCGCGTAAAGTGATCAGTGGTTTGAGTCCGGTATTTGAAGAGAAGAGAAAGTAGCTGTAAAAGACCACAATCAATAATGATAATCCTCCGAAAATATAGACTAAAAGTGGTTTTGCAGGTATAGGGGTGAATTCGTCCTCATCATCTTTATACTCTCTGACCACGTATGTTTTCATGATGATGTCGTGCAATGACTGGCGCGAGGCTGTATTAAACAGATAGAAGAATACTACACCAAACAAAATTATTGTACAAGCCAATGTCCAGACAATCTGAATCATCGAATCCACTCCTACCCCGGGAATAAAAAAGCCGGACAGAAAGTATGGAGTCAGAATAATGGCACTACGCTGAAGGGATTTTGAGATAGATAAATAGTTCTCCTGATGATCTACGACTCTGATCTTTGTCAGGTATTTGCCCACTGTCTGTCCTCCGGTTATCCGGGAATTTCCAATTGTAAAATAGATCAAGCCTATAATCAGGCCAATAAAAACACCGTATTGTCCCAGTCGGACAAAGAAATCAAAAAGGAAAAGCGAAAGAAGCAAGCCAAAAAGCCCCAGTAAGATAGCATCAATCAAAATGGCACCAATTCTGTTCCAGAATTTTGCCGGAGTGTAATTATTCATTTTTATTGTTTTGATATAATTCGTGGAATCGTCTTAACTCTTAAAGATAGAATGGCCGGATCCTCAGAAATAATAGCCCACGGAAAAAGCAATCAAACCTATCGTTGTTGCTTATCGGTTCCCACTGATATGTTGTTCGCTTTCATGATCTCATAAAACTTCGCCTCTTTGTTCTGCTTTTTCATCTCAGTATAGAGAGAACCAATCATCTTTTCGGCATCACCCCGGTAAGGCGATTTCTGCTGAGTATAAAGTGTAAGAGCCTTACACATATTATCGAGTCCTTTTTCATAATCCTTCATCACAGAATAAGTCTGCCCGATACCATAAAAGGTCTCGGGATCATTGGGATTCAGGGTTGCCAGTTTTTCGTAAGCAGTAATAGCCAAAGCATATTCCCCTTTATACCGGTAGGCAACAGCGATGTTTTGAAGAGGCATATGTCCGTTAGGATCCAGTTCAAGGGATCTTTTGTAGCAATAAATAGCCCGGTCGTAGTTATTCTGCTTACGATTGCAGATCCCGAGATTGTCCCACGCAAAAGCAAATACAGAATCGATAGCCAACGCTTTCTCAAAGTATGTGATCGCTTTCTTATAGTTTTCGCTATTGGATTCCTTTACCCCTTTTGAATACCATTCGCGGGCTTCCGGATTAGTTGAGACGGACTTGCCGCTCTCCTGCTCCATTGATGACAATTTTACCTTTAGAGCCTTACAATTATCCATCAGGTATTGCTCCATCTGCTTATAGTACTCTTTATACTCTTTCGAGTTCTTGTCATTATTCACCAAAACATTGACCGTTTTCTTCCCTTTTCCATCAGCTATGGTATTGGAAAGATCGATATTCATCAGTTTTGCTCCCATCTGGTAGGCCTCGACCTGAGTATCAATACATTTGCTGATCTCTTTTGCAATCTCCTCCTTCGACTTGTTTCGGGTGTCGATGGAATCGATGCATTTACATCCGTTTTCGGCAAGTTCTTTAAATAAACGATCGGCTTTTCCACTCTTCTGGCCCATTGCATGGAGTGACGCAAAAACAGCCAGGGTGATAATCATTAGTTTTTTCATGATATGGGATTAATAGGTTTAAAATCTTTTTCCGATACAAAGTCCTAATCTCGGATATGCATGTAAAACGGTATTACCGAAGAGTCGACCGGCACCTATACAAATCTCTCCCGTCACACCGTTGCGGGTAAGGAATTTATACCCACAGGCAGCACCACATCCGAAAGTGTTGAAAGATCTGGGTGAAATAGTCGAAGATGATAAGTATCCATAATAGGTATTATAGTAGGAATTGTTATTATAAGAGTTATAATCATATTCCCGAACTAAAGCCATATTGCCTTCAATAAAAAATCCAGAAGCTTTCTTCTCTCCGAAATAAATCCGATAATAAGGCAACAGCATCCAAAGCATTTCCATATCTTTCTTTTCAAGGGAAATGGCTGCTGTAAGCCCAACCCCCATATTATCGTTAATGAAGCGTTCGTAGTTAATTTCCGGCAACCCAAATATCGGAGAGGCTACATTGAGCCTGATTTCGTTGTTATCGCAGGGCTTTTTCGTGCTTTCACTATTCGTTTGGCAGAATGCATTCATGCTCATGGCCATAATTGAAAGAGTGATTAGAATTACTTTTTTCATTGTGAATAATTATAGTTAGATATCTGATTGTTAAATGTTTCTCATGGCAACTCCCGGAATCTTCGTTGAAATCATTTCATTAAGCACATGACTTCTATCCTCTTTTAGTGATTTCAGGAAGTCGGTAATTCCATCTCCGTAACTGCGCTTGGTATAAGCATAAATGACAATAGCTTTTTTGCTTTCAGAAAGTTGAATTTCCTTATAATGATACGCATTGAATTCAACAATAGTCATAAGCTTGTCTTTACTTTCTCCCAGTAAGAAGTCGACAATAAATTCCTTTCCATCCGGACTTTCAGTGACCTGATAATTGCAGACAGCATCATGCTTCTTTCTCTCCTTTAATTCTTTCACCTTCTGAGCTACTGCATCCTTTGCATTTATATTTGTCACAAAAAGATGAATAGTCATCATTTGATTGTACCCATTTGTAGTTTCACCCTTTGGTAAATATTCCTGGATATAATAATTATCATTAGGCTTATCAGTCCATGACAGATTAAAGTCTATATCATTAAAATGCAGAGTGTCATTGGTTCCTAATCGGTTTAAAGGATTTTGAGCTGATATCCCAAATGAAAGAAACAGCATAAGAATGATGACCGGTATTGTCTTCATAAGTTTGAGTTTATAGTTTGTTTCTATATTTCCTTTGTTGTAGTACTGGTTGACGCTAACTTAGCACCTGAAAGTATTGAAAATTATAGACTATAAGATTATTCCGATTTCTGGCTCATTGCAGCAAAAGATGAACAAAGAGCCAGGGTGAGAATCATTTGTTTTTTCATGGTATTAGACTTTTAAGGTTTATTCCGTTCCAACTCCTGAATATTAAAGAGTTTGGTAGAAAAATATTTGACCAATTACTACTTTATGGGAATAAATTGTATTAACCAGGTGCTGTTGCTGATTCCTTTGCTTAAAACCGAAAGTTGCGTTCCTTCATTATTGGCAAAAACATAATTTGCACTTACGCTAAAGGCGGTTGTTTGCGCGTCAGGCTGATACAGCATGTCGTAGTAGTATTTTTTCACAAGTGTATAGTCATTATCCTCAAACTGATAGATGCTGGTGGGTGCATCCGATGAATATGAATCTTTCAGAATGAGCCACAAATTCTTGTTACTATGAGAAATAAAGCTTATTCCATAGTAGTAACTGCTTCCTGTATTTATTTTACCAATCGCATTAATGTCGGCATCGAATGTATCAGTCGATCCGGTTGAACTTGTGGTCCTATAAATATTGCTGTTCTGAGCATACACATATTGACCATCTTCCGACATCCAGAAATTGGTTAAGTCCATGTGAGAGTAGCTTTTCTTTGTTTTAGTCGCAACACTATAAGAAAAAAAGCCGCTGGGCGAAGTAGAATTTCGTGTGGCTATGACATACGGTTGGGTCGGTACTTTCTTGACAATTGAGCTACCATCCAGGCTATATTTGTCTGCATCATCGGTCAAAGCACCGGTAGCTGTATTAATCCAGTGAAGACAAGAGAAACTTCCACCTTTTTGCGTGTAACAAAACCAATCGTTTTCACCCC
>JAUZOF010000305.1 GCA_030706585.1 Bacteroidota bacterium | reverse complement strand
TGAACTTTTGAGCCTCCAGAGGGATTCGAACCCACGACCCCGAGATTACAAATCACGTGCTCTGGCCAACTGAGCTATGGAGGCAAACTTACACCCGCTTGCCCTGTTAGTGGGGCGAAGCGGGTGCAAAATTAGGCATAAATTTTAAACTGCAAAAATATTTCCCGATTATTTTTACTTTTCTCTGATTTTTTCCTTCAGTTTGAGCAACTGCTTTGCCAACGCATCACAGCATACATCCACAGCCTCCTCGAAAGAATCAGCTACTTTTACAGAACAAAGCGGCTCAGACTGAGGAACTTTAATAAGAATGTTAGCTTCTTTATTATTGAATGTTTCCGGTTTTACTACTTTCAGTGTGATTTCCGCTGAAATTACGCCATCGTGGTATTGATCTAACTTAGAAACTTTTTTTTCGATGAATGAAATCAAATTTACTGACGCATCGAAATGTACGGATTGAATTCTGGTTTCCATATTAACCTCCTTTTTTAGAATCTGCAGCTCTGGGATGAGCTGCATTGTAAGACTTTTTTAATTCTTCAAATGTAGTATGCGTATATACTTCTGTCGCTGCCAATGAACTATGCCCCAAAAGCTCTTTTACGGAGTTAAGCTCAGCTCCGTGATTAAGCATGGAAGTCGCGAAGGTGTGACGTAGAATGTGTGGGCTTCTTTTAGATAAGGTCGTGGTTTCTGATAGTTTGTTTTTCACTATGCGGTAAAGGAGCATGGGGTAAAGTTTCGCCCCGTCTTCTTTTACAAATACGTGTCCGTCTCCGATGCCAATTCTAACATCCCGCTCTTCGAGATATTTTATAAGCAGATCGTGTGTTTCATCTCCAAATGGAATAATCCGTTGCTTGTTTCTTTTTCCGGTTACCTTGATAGCCTGGGTAGAAAAATCAATATCGGAATCCATTAAATTCAGGATTTCAGCACGGCGTACTCCTGTAATATAAAACAGATGGATGATTAATTTGTTTCGGACAGCCTCAAAACCGCTTCCAAATTCGGAATGATCAAGGAGGACATCCATATCTGCCTCTTTGACAAATATAGGAATCTTTTTTGAATTCTTGGGACCGGAAACACCGTTTGTTGGATTTTTTTTTGTTACCCCCTGACGGATAAGGAATTTGAAGTACGATTTAATTGCACTTAATTTTCTTTTTACAGTCGAAGGCGTATTTTTTTGCTCCATCAAGTCAACTATCCAGAGCCGGATAAGATCACTATCAATAGTCAGAATGGAGAATTCACCACATTGCCGGGTGATAAAAGAGGAGAATTGTTCGAGGTCTTTGCGATACGACAAAACAGTATGGGAGGAGTAGTTCCTCTCATACTGTAAATATTCTAGGAATTTTTCTGTCGTCATCACTCTCGTTGTAATAGGATTTACAACGAAGTTAAGCGAAAAGTATTACTTTATCAAGTAATGGGCGAGAATTAATCTTCGTTCAGGTGTAATTGCTGAACGTAAACTGCGCGAAGTTTTTTCTGTCTTCCAACTACAGACGGTTTCGCAAACGCCTGACGTCTTCTTAGTTCTTTTACAACTCCGGTTTTTTCAAATTTACGTTTGAATTTTTTCAGCGCTTTCTCAATGTTTTCGCCTTCTTTTACAGGTACTACGATCATAATTATTTTGTGTTTTAATATTTTACAAAGTAAAGTGGCGCAAAATTAGGTATTGTTTTTCGAATACCCAACTTTTGCGCCACTTTAATTATTCCATTTCTCGTAATTTAAGAATTAAATAAGGCCCGATTTGAAATCGTAACTGCCTCACTTTCTTATTTTACGCAAGTAGGAGCTGGTTTGATTTGCTCAAAGAAGTCGTTTCCTTTATCGTCTACCAGAATGAAAGCAGGGAAGTTCTCCACCTCTATTTTCCAGATAGCTTCCATTCCCAATTCCGGATATTCCAGACACTCTACTTTCTTGATATTATTTTGAGCCAAAATAGCAGCCGGACCACCAATACTTCCCAGGTAGAAGCCGCCGTATTTGTTGCAAGCATCAGTTACCTGTTTGCTACGATTACCTTTTGCAATCATAATCATGCTGCCTCCCAAAGACTGAAACAAGTCAACATAAGAGTCCATTCTGCCTGCAGTAGTTGGTCCGAATGAGCCTGATGGCATTCCGGCAGGAGTTTTAGCTGGACCGGCGTAATAAATCGGGTGATTTTTAAGGTACTCCGGAATACCCAGACCGGCATCGATTCTCTCTTTTATTTTTGCATGAGCGATATCACGACCAACAATAATGGTACCGTTAAGTGACAGACGGGTCGAAACCGGATATTTAGACAGCTCTTTCAAAATATCGGTCATTGGTTGGTTCAGGTTAATCTTTATAGCATTGCCTTCACCAGCCTGACGCAGTTCTTCCGGAATGAAGCGGCCGGGATTATCTTCCATTTTTTCAATCCAGATACCGTCTTTGTTGATCTTAGCTTTGATGTTACGGTCAGCTGAACAAGATACGCCCATACCCACCGGACAAGAAGCACCGTGGCGAGGCATACGGATCACGCGAATGTCGTGTGCAAAATATTTTCCTCCGAATTGAGCCCCTAATCCCAGTTCCTGAGCGGCTTTCAATACGGTTTTCTCCAGTTCAACATCACGGAAAGCCTGACCGAATTCGTTTCCTTCGGATGGTAAGTGATCGTAATACTTGGCAGAAGCCAGTTTTACAGCTTTGAGATTTGCTTCAGCAGATGTACCACCGATTACGAAAGCGATGTGGTAAGGAGGACAAGCCGCAGTACCCAGCGATTTCATTTTTTCAACCATGAATTTCACCAAAGTCTCCGGATTCAACAATGCTTTGGTCTCCTGGTAGAGATAAGTTTTATTTGCTGAACCTCCACCTTTAGCCATCAGCAGGAATTTGTATTCCATTCCCTGAGTTGCATAAAGGTCGATTTGTGCAGGCAGGTTACAGCCGGTATTCACCTCTTTGTACATATCCAGAGGTGCATTTTGAGAATAACGAAGGTTTTCTTCGGTATATGTTTTATAAACACCTAACGAAAGAGCCTCTTCATCATTGCCGGCAGTGAAAACCTGCTGGCCTTTTTTGCCCATGATGATCGCTGTACCGGTATCCTGACAGAAAGGTAATACACCTTTTGCTGCAACTTCCGCGTTACGAAGCATGGTCAAAGCCACATATTTATCGTTTTCGCTCGCTTCAGGGTCGTTAAGAATCGAAGCTACCTGAGCCTGGTGTGCGGGACGAAGAAGGAAGGAAACGTCACGCATGGCAGCATTTGCAAGTTTAGTGAGACCTTCAGCTTCAACTTTAAGAATCTCTTTTCCTTCGAATTCAGATACCGAAACGTGGTCTTTGGTCAAAAGATAATATTCGGTAGTGTCTTTTCCCATTGGGAATGGTTCCTGGTAATGAAATGGTTTAGCCATAATATTTTTTGTTTGAAAAAAATGATGTGTCAACTATTCGAATTAAAGCTTTTGCTGCCAGATATCCCAGGCGGCGAATGCCTGAAGCAGCAACATTTCCAGTCCGTTTACGACCGTTGCACCTTTATCCTCTCCCAGTTTCATAAACTTGGTCTCGTTAGGATTGTAAAGCAGGTCATAAAGCAGGTGCTGATCGGTGATGAATTGGTAAGGGATATCCGGACAAGCGTCAATCTTCGGATACATTCCCACCGGAGTTGTATTTACAATCACTGTGTGCTCCTTCATCACCTCTTCAGTCAGTTCGTTGTAGAAAAGCTGACCTTGGATGGCAGTGCGGGAAACGAATGTATATTCAATTCCCAGTTTTTCCAATGCATATTTTACCGCTTTAGAAGCACCGCCGGTACCAAGGATTAGCGCTTTTTTATGATGAGGTTTCAAAAATGCGCTTATGGACTGTGAAAATCCAATCACATCAGAGTTGTAACCTTTGAGTTTCAGTTTCTTTTTATCACGGACGAACTTGATGACGTTAACAGCTCCAATATTTTTAGCTGTATCGTCGAGCTCATCGAGATATTGGATTACCTGCTCCTTGTAAGGAATGGTAACATTTAACCCATTTAGTTCCGGATTTGCCAGAAGTATTTTCTGAAGATCCTCTATCGTGGGAATTTCAAAATTTTCGTAAGTTGCCTCAATCCCTTCCGACTGGAACTTTTCATTGAAAAAGCCCTGTGAGAAAGAATGTGAAAGCGGATAACCTATTAAACCGTATTTTTGCATATAAATGTCGTGTGTTGTGCTTTACCTGTCTGCCAAAAAGGATTTGCTATAAGCAAGAAAAGTCCGATAATCAGTAACTGACTATCAGACTTTTCGAAAAAAAAATTTATCTGTTTGCCAAATAAGCCGTAACGTTCTTTTCAATGCGGGCCGCAACTTCAGAGATATCAGCCTTTTCAAATTTCTCGCCAGAGATATTCTCGAACAACTCAATATAGCGTTCACTGATACTATCTACGATTTCGTCGGTCATTTCAGGCACCTGATGTCCTTCTTTACCCTGGAATCCGTTTGCCATCAACCACTCACGCACAAACTCTTTCGAAAGTTGCTTTTGAGCTTCTCCCTTTTCGAAAAGTTCCTGATAAGAGTCTGCATAAAAATAACGAGAGGAATCTGGTGTGTGGATTTCGTCAATCAGGTAGATCTTACCATCACGTTTACCAAATTCATACTTGGTATCCACGAGAATCAACCCACGTTGAGCAGCCATCTCGCTTCCTCTGTTGAAAAGCGCCATGGTGTATTTTTCCAACATTTCGTAATCTTCCGGAGAAACAAGTCCTTGTTTAAGGATTTCTTCTTTTGAGATATCTTCATCATGGAAGCCCTGATCTGCCTTGGTCGTCGGAGTGATAATTGGTTCCGGAAAACGCTCGTTTTCGCGCATTCCATCGGGGATTTTCACACCACAGATTTCGCGAACGCCATTCTTATAGGCTCTCCAGGCACTACCGCAAAGGTATCCGCGGACAATCATTTCCACCGGGAATGATTTGCACTGAACACCAACAGTAACCATCGGATCCGGAGTTGCCAGTTTCCAGTTAGGAACGATATCAGTAGTTGCATCGAGGAATTTAGCTGCGATTTGATTCAACATCTGTCCTTTATAAGGAATACCTTTAGGCAGCACAACGTCAAAAGCAGAGATACGATCGGAAACGATCATGACCAATAACTCATCGTTGATGTTATACACATCGCGCACTTTTCCGTGATAGACACTTTTCTGTCCGGGAAAGTTGAAGTCTGTTTTTACTAAAGCGTTCTTCATTCTTATGTTGTAAAGTATAATATTTCAGGATACAAAAATAGTGAATTTGCCCAAGAGTATTAGCCTAATAGTACGATTTTGAGTATAGAAAGTCTTAATTTGGAAAAAGACTTCACTCAATGGTGCCAGACACACGAAAAATACCTGACTAGAAAATATCATAAATGCATACCCAATAATCAGGGATAGCCCCTGTGGGTCGGGATAGCCCTCTCGCCTGCGGTGCGGATTGCAGTGCTACTTAAAATTCCCTGCGCACAAAAAAAAATCCCATGCGCAGGAAAAAAAATAAATCCATGCTCATCCGTTTTATTCCTTCCCTCAATCCCTCATTCCTTCATTCCCTCATTCCCTTAGATACGACAAAACCCTCACCAGTTTCCTGATGAGGGTTTATTAAAAGGCGGCTACCTACT
>JAUZOF010000304.1 GCA_030706585.1 Bacteroidota bacterium | reverse complement strand
TCACCGGAGTAGTCAGTTCATACAACGATCCCCAACCTGAACCGAACCAGTTTCCCAGCTTGTCGGCCAGCTTAACCTCCAAAGTATCAGAAAACAGGACTACCGAATCCTGTTTGCAGGAGATAAACATCCATACATTCTGATAGTTGTATTGGTTATTGTTTCGGGTATCAACAAAGAGGTTATACTTCCCTGTCTCCTTTATGTCCGGTGAAAAAGTCAGGGTGTCGTATCTGTTCCATCCCTTTTCGGAAAAATCCCTGAATTCGGTAAAAGTCTGGTCAAAATGACAGGATGCGCAGATAAAAAGTAGTGCTAAAAGGGGTAATATCTTTCTGAGACAAAGCATATCAGATAATCTTTTTCAATTCAAAACACATAAAAAAGAGGTGTCATTCAGCTGATAAATCACTGAATGACACCCGATTATTTATTTCTCTGAGGACTCAGGGTTTTCGGGACGCTGTGGGCGGTTAGGACGTTGGTTCCGTGGCGGTCTGTTCTGACGTTCAGGCCTGTCGTTACGTTCTGGTCTGTCGGTACGCTCATTGCGATCACTGCGCTCATTACGCGGACGTTCCGGGCGTTCAGGACGGTTCGGGCGCTCCCCACCTCTGCGGTTCTGGTTATCGCGGTTATTGCGGTTTTGATTACCGCTTTCTCCCGTTGACTGTCTCTCACCGGTTGCAGCCTGTGACTGGTTTTGAGCATTGTTATTCGGCCTGTTGCCTCTGTTTCTATCGCGGTCACGATCCCGGTCGCGGTCACGACCGTTGTTTATTTTTTTCCTTTTTTCCCTGTCGAAGCGGGTCAGGCTCTCCTCTCCCACTCCATCCTGGAAGTCTTTCTGCTGAGCTTTTTTCTGTGGCTCTTCCAACAGATTTTCCGGCTTGATGCCTTTTTTATTCTGACTGATAATTTCAAAAACGCGGTCAGCATGTATCGTTGTCAGATTCGCCAATACGTTTCTGTCACTTGAATAAGTCATTAACCGGTTGAAGATATCTGTTTTGAAGTGATAGAAAGTACCCATTTGAGTTTCCAGGGGAATTTCACGTGATGGAAGTTCTTTCTGTACCTCCACATAGCTATCCACTTCATAGTTCAGGCAACATTTCAGCTTAGCGCACTGGCCGGCCAGCTTTTGCGGGTTAAGTGAAATATCCTGATAACGGGCGGCGCTGGTAGCCACTGATACAAAGTTAGTCATCCAGCCGGAGCAGCACAACGGACGGCCACAGGGACCGATACCGCCAATACGACCCGCTTCCTGACGGGCCCCGATCTGTTTCATCTCGATACGCACTTTAAACGAATCTGCCAGAACTTTAATCAGTTGACGAAAATCGACACGATCATCGGCTATGTAGTAGAAAATAGCTTTATTGCCATCCCCCTGATACTCAACATCTCCGATTTTCATGTTCAACTTCAGCTCATCGGCAATCTGGCGGGAACGAAGCATTGTTTCGTGTTCGCGACCTTTTGCCTCCTCGTATTTCTCCATATCCACTGGACGAGCCTTGCGGTAAACCCGCTTGATTTCAGCACTTTCCTGACGAACATTCATCTTCTTCATCTGAAGAATAACTAATCTGCCGGTTAAAGTCACCGTACCGATATCGTGTCCCGGAGTAGCTTCCACCGCTACCACATCGCCTTTTTCAAGACGGAGTCCGTTACTGTTGCGATAATACCCTTTGCGGGTATTTTTAAACTGGACTTCGATAAACTCACATTCGTTGTGTGCTTCGTCAATGTCGCACAGCCAATCGAAGGTATTGAGCTTGGTGTCCATTTTGGTACTGCAACCTTTTTTATTCATGTTGCAGCCCTTATTATCGTATTTAAAATCCATTTAAGCGTAAAGTATATATTGAGTTGAATGAAAAAAAGCCTCTTTCGGGAAAGAAGCCTACAAATATAATCATTTTCTATGCCGAAAATCTAAATAACAACGGTATGAATGAGAAGTTTACTGGCTGATTAATTTTTAAGTAACATAATGGCTTTCAGGGCGAGGTCAAAAAAGATCATTTTAGCATAAACGTTCTGCCCGATTTCGACTTCGGCACGTCCGAATGCCTCCAGAAATTGAAACACATTCCGGTGGTGGATAAAAGGTGCAAATTTGGAAGAGAAAGCCGCCTCTTTGGCATTCAGGTAGCTAAGTGATGGCACACGCAGATTCAGGACAAAGTTCTCACGCAGATAGCGCTGGCAATAGGCCAGAAACTGTTTCTGGCGCTCACGTCCCAGCTCGGAGATTTCATCGGCCACCTCCTTCAACTCTTTCAAAGCGTTGAATTTCAGCAGGGGATTATCGGCCCGCTTCATATTGGCTACCGTGTAAGCCAAACGCATGTAACGGGTAAAATATTCGAAGTAAAGCTGATTTTCCTCATTCAGTTGAATGGTTTCGATGGCTTTGAGGTAGTTTCCTCCGGCAATATGAGCCACGGCAGCCGAATCCTGGTCGGTCAGTCCGTAACGGGTACTCAATACCAAACGCAACGTTTCAGACTCAATCGGACGTACATTCACCCGCTGGCAGCGTGAAAGAATGGTGGTCAGCATTTGCTCCGGTTGTTCGGCCACAAGCAGGAAAAGCGTCTTTTGCGGTGGCTCTTCCAGCATCTTGAGCAGCTTATTGGCGCAAACATCGTGCATCTTCTCGGGCAGCCACACGATCATGATTTTATATTCCGCCTCATACGTCTTGAGCGAAAGTTTGCGAATGATCTCACTGCTCTCTTTGGCGTAAATCAATCCCTGCGCATTTTCACTACCCAGAAATCCAAGCCAGTGTTTATAGGAAAAGTAACCATTCTTCAGGACAAACTCCCGCCATTCAGGCAGGAAGTCGTCGCAAACCTCTTTTTTCTTCTTGTCGGCTTTGACAATCGGAAACACGAAATGGAGGTCCGGGTGAATCAGTTTGTTGTACTTGCGGCAGGAAGGACATTCGCCACAAGCGTCGTTTTCAAGCGGATTAGTACAATGCACATAACGGGCATAAGCCAATGCCATCGGAAGCGCGCCGACTCCCTCCTGGCCGCAAAAGAGTTGGGCGTGAGCTATATGCCCCTCCCGCACCGTCTGTATGAGACGCTGCTTCAACTCTTCCTGTCCGATCACATCTTGAAAAAACATATACGGGTAATGACTTAAAGTCTTATTTCACCGCCCCTAAATCCCCTAAAGGGGACTTTTACGCAGTGCAAAAACCTGATATTAAAGCAATAATCAATAGCCACACAAATAAAAAAGCCCCTCCTTCGGAGGGCCCCGATAGTTATCGGGAGGGGAGGTCATTAATATACAATTTGAGCCACCTCTTTCACGCTCTTGGTTGCCATCAGTGTGTAGAAGTGAATGCTTGGAACACCGTGCTGAATCAGTTCCCTTGCCTGCATGGTACACCATTCCACACCCGCAATGCGAGCCTCTTCGTCGAATTTGCATTTACGCAACTCCTTGGCAAAATCTTCAGGAATATCCACGTGGAAGATTTTTGGCAGAACGGTCAACTGGTCAAGTACGGTTAGTGGTTTCAATCCCGGAATGATAGGCACGGTAATACCTTCGGCACGACAGCGGTCCACAAACTCGAAATATTTCTTGTTATCGAAAAACATCTGGGTAACGATATACTCCGCTCCTGCTTTTACCTTCTCTTTCAACCAGTAAATATCAGAATCGAGGTTTGGCGCCTCATCGTGTTTTTCCGGATAACCGGCTACACCATAAGAAAATGGAGTGGTCAACGGATCCATTTTACCACCGTCGATCAGGTGTCCCTGATTGAAGTCGTTGATCTGGTGTTGCAGATCAAGAGCGTGGCTGTGGCCGTTCTCTTTCGCTTTGAATGACTTCTCCGACTTAGCTTTATCCCCGCGAAGTACCAACAGGTCGGTAATACCCAGGAAGCTCAGGTCGATCATAGCATACTCTGTCTCCACCTTGCCAAAACCGCTACAGATGATGTGTGGCACAGCGGTAATGCCGTATTTGTTCTGGATAGCAGCAGCAATTGCCACAGTACCCGGACGGCTACGCTCTACAACCGGCTTCAGAAGTCCGTTATCCACCGTCTTGTAAACGACATCACTACGGTGAGTTGTGATGTTGATATATTTAGGATCGAACTCGCGAAGAGTGTCGATGGTTCTGAAAACTCTTTCGATGCTACTTCCTTTCAGCGGAGGCAAAATTTCGAATGAAAACGCCGTCTTTTTGGCGGACTGAATCATTTCAATTACTTTCATCTATAATTACATCTTTAATTTTGAGGGGCAAAGGTACGAAATCCCGTCGAATTTTCATTAACATTGCCTTTATCAAGAACCGAATTATTTATAATCAGACCACACTGGCACAGCGAATAACCACCGATCCAAAGAGATAGGTCTTGCAATATCATTTTTCAGGTACTTGTATAGGTACAATCCCCCTTGAATCAAGATCGAAGCTGCAAATATCATTACAATCACAAATAAACTACTTTCTCTTACAAAAAGACAGCTTTACGCTATTACTTAACACAGTGACCATTTCATAGACCATCCCTGGAGGATCAATCACTGAAAAACGGCGTTTTTTCAAATGAAAGAGTAGCAAATGGAATGATAAGGCGCAATTCCGATAACTGTCGAAGGAAGATATAAGTACTGAGTATAATTTAATGTCATATTTATTCCATGCTTCTCCTGGGCAATTAGGTCTTATCAATCCGGCAAGCGGTATAAAACCGCTGCCCGGTGCGCGGCGCTAGCGTTCAGCGGCTTAATGCCGCTTGACGCGTTATTCGTATTTCCCAATTACTACGATACCAATTCCATCCTATTACTTATACACTAGAGATTGTAAGAATAGCCGAGTATCATTCATCAAAACAGGTAAACAAAACGCTGGCATAGTTTCACTCCTTACCCACGAATCTCAAAATATCATTTAGACTACAATCAGGCAATAAAAAGCACAAAAAGACAACAAAAAACGCCCAATATCAAACAAGTCAGTTCCACGAAACCAGGTCGAACGATGAGCGAAGGATAGTCGAAGGATGAGCGAAGGATTAGGGTGCAAAAAAAGCGGGATTTGCATGAAAGTGATTCTGACAAAATGTCAATCGCCCCGATACAATCCGAGATACTACTATCCTCTTGAGAGGCACAAATCATTTCGCCGAATTTTCATCAATAAACACTCCACCAACTCAGGCTGTATCCTCCAACATCTTTTCTATCATTCTGACAGTAAAAGCCCGACATTGCGGATTTTTTATCAAACCACCCGGATGTGGACAACTGTGGAGCATATGTGGAGTTGCTGTGGAGTTGCTGTGGAGGAAGAGCGGAGTTGCCTGCTGTGAAAATCGGAGATATTCGTGACAGAATGTCAATTCGGCATCAGCTCAAACCACTTCATTCAGAAAAGTTCAAGAAAATACTCAATTTACATTCACACTTGTATGATTTTATGTAAATTCGCATGCTTTCATCTCTTTCGCGAGAGTTTGTAAAGCAACTTATAGTGCTGAGCTGGCTATTGCCTAACTCACGCCAGAGGAAGATGGAAAAACAGTCAATTAAACGAGACCATCCTCTATAATTCTTTCATTTCCTGTATAAGACACGACTCACTTACTGCACCTTTTGTTATAACACTACTAAACTGATAGTTACAACAAAAACAGAGT
>JAUZOF010000303.1 GCA_030706585.1 Bacteroidota bacterium | reverse complement strand
TAAGCGCTGAAAGCATCTAAGTGCGAAGCCCGCCTCAAGATAAGATCTCTATTAGGGTCGTTAAAGACGATGACGTTGATAGGTTGCAGGTGTAAAGGTGGTAACATCAAAGCCGAGCAATACTAATAACCCGAAACTTTCTTGTTTTTTGATGGCTGGATGGTTCTAAGACTATTTTACTTGACGATATGTTTAAATCACATAAAGACGCCGCAGGCGGTGTCTGTACGTGAAGATCTAAAAAATATTTAGGTGGTTATAGCACCGGGGTTCCACCTCTTCCCATTCCGAACAGAGAAGTTAAGCCCGATCACGCCGATGGTACTGCGCAAGTGGGAGAGTAGGTAGCCGCCTTTTAAGAAACCCTCATCAGATGATTCTGGTGAGGGTTTTGTCGTTTATGGCTATCCATTATGTTGCACAATATCTCGTCATTAGGCTATGCCTTTTTTTTCAGTTATCTTTGTACCCATAAAATAAGACAATTATGAGCGAATTGAATGAACTGTTGAAAAGACGCAGAAGTACGAGAAAATATACCGAAGAACTTCTTAAGCCGGAGCAAGTGGAGCTCTTGTTAAAAGCCGCATTAATGTCTCCAGCGTCAAAAAGCCGCAATCCGTGGGAATTTATTGTGGTGGAAGATAAAGAGATGCTTAAAAAGCTTGCCGGTTGTAAGAAGTACGGTGCTGCTTTGATTGAAAATGCAGCTCTTGCTGTTGTTGTGGCGGCAGACCCCTTAAAGAGTGACGTTTGGATTGAAGATGCTTCCATTGCATCTATTTTGATTCAACTTCAGGCTGAAGACCTGGGGTTAGGTAGTTGTTGGGTACAGGTGCGTTGCCGCGAAACGGAATACGGAGCTGATTCAGAAGAGTATGTAAAAGAAGCATTAGAACTTCCGCAACAGTTAGGGATACTTTCTATTATAGCTATCGGTCATAAAGCTGAATTCCGCAAACCTTTCGACGAAGAAAAACTAATGTGGGAAAAAGTTCACATCGGAAAATGGTAAGACCTCCCGACTTCTCTAATGAAGGAATAACGAATCTGAATTAAAAGACTTACGACTTTTATGGCTGTCAAGAAAGACGAAAATAAACTGGCTGTCGGCATTACGATTTTTGCTTTAGGCATTATTCAATTGCTTACCCGAATGCGGATTGCGCCCGTTCAATCGGCCATTTGGCAGGAGTTGATTGACTGGCGAAGTATTATTATAATTGCAGCGCTTTCTTTCCTTATTGTAAAAACGGACAAGACAATTGGTATTATACTTCTTGTGTTGGGTATTCTACTCCGCATGGGGCTAATTCTGCAATATCTTGGGAATTGGGATGCCTATCTTATGCCATTAAGTTTGATTGTTTTTGGTTCAATCTTAATCATAGGAGTCTTACGTAAATGAGAATTGTATTAATTGGGGCCGGGAATCTGGCCACACGTTTGGGGATCGCTCTTCATGAAAAAGGATGTACGATTGCTCAGGTTTATAGTCGCACAGAGCAGTCTGCTCAAGCATTAGCTGAAAAAGTGGGAGCAACGTTTACCTGTAAGATTAGTGATATTGTCAATGATGCAGACCTTTATGTTTTCTCTGTAAAAGACGATGCCCTCCCTGAACTACTGCGTCAAATGCATAAAAACGAGGCGCTTTGGGTGCATACTGCGGGAAGTGTTCCTATGGAGATTTTCAGTCTGCATACTGAGAACTTTGGCGTATTTTATCCGCTCCAGACCTTTAGTAAACAAAAGGAGGTTGATTTTTCAGCCATTCCCATTTATATAGAAGCTAATCAACCTCAGCATCTCGAACATTTGAAAAAACTGGCTGCACGCCTTTCTTCGCAAGTGATAGAAGCCTCTTCCGAACAACGGAAGGCATTGCATGTTGCTGCTGTTTTTGCCTGCAATTTTACTAATCACATGTATGCCATTGCTGCAACTTTGTTGGAGGAAAAAGGGTTGCATTTTGACCAATTGATTCCTTTGATTAATGAAACTGCAGTTAAAATCAATACGTTGCATCCCAGGGACGCACAAACCGGACCGGCAGTTCGTTTCGATAAGCAAGTCATTGGCCGTCATCTTGAAATGTTAGAGGATGAGAGGCTAAAAACGATATATAGTCTGTTGAGTGAGAGTATTCACGAAACGGCAAAAAAACGGAATAAAGATTTATGAGCAGTATCAATTATGATCTAAAAAAGATAAAAGCGCTGTTATTTGATGTGGATGGAGTCCTTTCCTCCGATACAGTGCCTCTTCACCCGAATGGAGAACCGATGCGGATGGTAAATATCAAGGATGGATATGCCCTTCAATTAGCAGTAAAGCGCGGATTAATTGTCTGCATCATTACCGGTGGAAAGACCAATGCGGTGAAGATGCGTTTCGAGAATCTGGGCGTAAAGCATATTTATATGGCTTCTTCTCACAAAATGGATGACTTCAACGATTTTATAGCAAAGACAGATTTGCAAATGGAGGAAATTCTTTACATGGGAGACGACATTCCTGATTACCCGGTGATGAGACTAGTAGGATTGCCATGTTGTCCGTCAGATGCTGCGCCGGAAATTAAAGCGGTTTCGAAATACATATCTCAGATTAAAGGCGGCAACGGTTGTGGCCGCGATGTCATCGAGCAGGTGCTAAAAGCGCAAGGTAAGTGGATGAGTGACGAAGCATTTGGGTGGTAATTCTATTGACCATTTAAACATTTATTATTCACAATTGGGAAACCCTGTTTTCTCGTTTACTCCCATTCAATGAAAATATTCGACAATCTATCAAAATACAATATTCTGTTAGCCTCAAATTCACCGCGACGTAGGGAGTTGTTAAGCGGACTGGATATCGGTTATGAAGTGGTGGCGCTTCCTGACGTGGATGAATCCTATCCGGCAGAGTTGGTTCATTGTGAAATACCGACCTTTATTGCCCGTCAGAAAGCAGCGGCATACGAATCACATCTGGAGAAAAATACCTTACTGATTACAGCTGATACCATTGTGTGGCTGGATGGTGAAGTCTTTGGCAAACCGATGGACGAAGAGGATGCGGTGAGAATGCTTAAAGCATTATCATGAAAAACTCATGAAGTAATCACCGGAGTTTGTCTGACTTCGAAGGAGAAGCAGAGTGCATTCCACGTTACATCCAGCGTCCGCTTTGCAGAGCTCGACGAGGAGGAAATCCTCTATTATGTGGAAAAGTATCGCCCGTTGGATAAAGCCGGTGCTTACGGCATTCAGGAATGGATTGGTTATGTGGGTGTGCAAGAATTGAAAGGGTCTTATTTTAATGTAGTAGGATTGCCTATTCAGCGGCTGTATGAGGCGCTGAAGGGTTTCTAATAGGAATGAGGGGATGATTGATTGAGGGATAGATGAATCCCAGACGTATAAGTAAAACTTATAACTTAAAACTTTAGATACATGTTTTCAGGAATCGTAGAAGAAGCGGCAACCGTAGTTGCCTTGCAGAATGACCAGGACAATCTGCACCTTACCATGCAATGTTCATTCGTGAACGAGCTGAAAATCGACCAAAGTGTCGCACACAACGGTGTTTGCCTGACTGTGGTAAGTCTGACCGAAGACACTTACACCGTTACCGCTATCAAGGAAACCCTTGAACGTACCAACCTCGGATTGCTGAAGGTGGGCGACAAGGTAAACCTGGAGCGCAGTATGATGATGAATGGCAGTCTGGATGGTCATATCGTGCAAGGGCATGTGGACCAGACCGCTGTTTGCAAAAAAGTAGAAGAGGCTAATGGTAGCTGGTATTTTACTTTCGAGTATGCTTTTGACAAAGAGATGGCTAAAAAAGGCTATATGACGGTAGATAAAGGTTCCGTGACGGTGAATGGCGTGAGTCTGACCGTTTGTAATCCGACTGACAACAGCTTTCAGGTAGCCATTATTCCATTTACTTACGAACATACGAACTTCCACCAAATCAAGGAAGGTTCTGTAGTAAATCTGGAATTCGATATTATCGGTAAATACCTGAGCCGGATGATGAAGTTTGCATAATACTATCTTGTAGATAAAGAAAGCGGTCAAAGCCAACGTAATGTTGATTTTGACCGCTTTACTTTTTTTCAAAGAAGGTCTTATTTATCCAGCTTCTTTACATTCCCTGAGCCGATAATAGAGGATTTGACTTCGGCATTTCCTTTATAGTAGATGTTGCCGACACCCCAAATAGAAGCCTTGAGTAATTTATCAACGTTACAGCCGATATTTCCGTTTCCTTTCAGGCTGCAACCGGCATTGGAAGCAAACAGTTCGTCGGCACGGATTTCACCGCCACCAACTACGCTATATTTGGCTTCAACCGTTTTGCCTTTGACCAAAACATCACCAGAACCAGTTAGCAGACTTACGGTAAGCTTGTTGCAATCCAGGTTGGTCATTTTAATCTGGCCGCTTCCCGAAACCGCAAGTTTCAATTCCTGCGAGGTAATCTTGTCCTTACTTTCCACGATTACGCCTCCGGTAATATCCACCAGACTGATTTCAGGGCTAAAGACATAAATCAGCAGTAATCCGTTCTCGACATTCGCCATATTGATGTATTTAATGGCCAAGGACTCCTTCTTTTCGTCGGAAGTAATATCGAGCAAATTCACTACATTTTCTTCTCCGTAGATACGGATATATCCGGCAGAGTCACGGTTGGTTGAATAAATAACATTGGCTTTTACGTGATTGACAATCAGTTTTTTGAAGTCGCTCACCTTTTTAATCTTCTGGATGTAGTGATTATCACCGATTACTTTTTTGCCTATCTGGGCATTTGCGCCAATGGCTAACAACAGAAATGCCGCAAGGAAGAGATTGAAACGTTTCATTGTAATGTCGTTTTAGTTAGTGTTAATTTAACGATGAGCGTTCTGGATTTAGTATTCGCAGCCGTATTTCTCAACGATTTCGTCAAAGATATGGAATAAATCGGAAACATGTTCCGCCCGAAGCATCGCGATGCGCGTATCCTTAAAGTTGGGGATCCCTTTGAATATCGGCGTGGCGGCCAGGTGACGGCGGATATGCAGGATTCCGCGGCGTTCATCGAGGCGTTCTACACTTTGGTCAACCTGTTGACGAAGGATCTCCATTTTTTCTGCGAATGAAATGGGAGGGAGGTGTTCGCCCGTTTGCAGGTAATGTTTTACCTCTTTGAAAATCCAGGGACGACCGATAGATCCGCGGCCAATCATCACCGCATCCACCTCGTGCAGGTCAAACATGCTTTTAGCCGCTTCGGGAGTCACAATGTCACCGTTCCCGATGATGGGGATGTGCATACGGGGATTGTTTTTCACCTCTCCGATCAGGGTCCAGTCTGCCTCGCCGGTATACATCTGGCTGCGGGTACGACCGTGAATGGTCAGCGCCGCGATACCGCAATCCTGAAGCTGTTCGGCCAGATCGACGATGATTTTAGAATCGTTATCCCAGCCCAAACGGGTTTTTACCGTTACGGGAATATTTACGGCTTTAGCTACCTCGCGGGTGATTTCGAGCATAAGAGGCACATTGCGCAACATACCCGAACCGGCTCCTTTACCGGCGACTCTTTTTACAGGACAGCCGAAGTTGATGTCGAGGATATCGGGTTTTGCTTCTTCACAGATTTTGGCGGCTTCTACCATCGTATCCACATCACGGCCGTAAATCTGGATAGCTACAGGACGTT
>JAUZOF010000302.1 GCA_030706585.1 Bacteroidota bacterium | reverse complement strand
TGGTTACCGTCGCCATCCGAATATCGGCTATATTGATTGTTTAAAACCTCATTCAGATGTGATTCATAAGCGACATTCGAACGGTTATAACGGTCAGAAGTCATAAACATGCCACTTACTCCGATATCATTCTTATCATCCGCATGGTAAGTCACGCCGGCACGGGAAAACACACCGTAGCCACCCATTTTTGAGTTGTTGTCCGTCACCAGATCGGTGGTGTCACCGTTAGGCTTCCAGGTATTCCGGTTGCCATCCGACCACATCTTAAATTCGTTTTTACGGAAACCGACATTGGCATAAGCATCCCATTTAGGGCTGGTGTAGTTGATGTTGAATGCTGAGTTGATCCCTTTAAAGGTATCACCACCCACGGAAACACTTCCGTAATATCCGGCTTTGCGGTCTTTTTTCAACACTATGTTGATAATACCGGCAGAGCCATCCGGGCTGAATTTGGAAGAGGGGTTGGTGATCACTTCGATGCGCTCGATGCTTTCTGCCGGCATCTGTTGTAGTATTTGCGCCTGGTTGTCAGCACTCAATCCGGAAGGACGACCATTGATCCAGATGGTTACGTTTTGATCATTGCGCAGCGATACATTTCCTTCCACATCTACCTGCACTGATGGTATGTTTTTCAGGATTTCAGAAGCAGAAGCTCCTGCTGCAGCCAGATTCTGATCCACGTTGAAGACTTTGCGGTCGATTTCAAAACGCATTTGCGATTTCTGCCCTTCAATTTTTACCTCTTTAAGGTTGTGGGAGTTTTCGGTCATTCCGATAGAGCTCAGATTCAGGTCTGGATGTTTGGCATCAAGGGTAATAGGCAACTCCAGCGGGGAATAACCTACAAAAGTAGCTTTCAGTAAATATTTCCCAAAAGCAAGATTGCGGAACGTAAAACTACCTCCTCCGGAAGTGGCCACACCTTTGACCATTTTATTGGTATTGGGATTGAAGACAGCGATATTGACGTAATCAATTCCGGTTTTTGTCTTATTGTCCACCAGTTTGCCGGTAATGCTTCCGGCTTGAGCTAAGATTGTCACTAAAAATAGTAGGCTCAATAGCAAAGATCTCTTTGTTTTCATTCAAATGACTATTCAGAAATACGATAGGTTTACACTTAAAAAACTAATTCCCTGCATTTTGATTTGAAAAAATGCAGGGAATTGTTTGACGAGATGCCTTATACATGGTTTAAAGGACGAGGTTATTTTAGTGTTTTTTGGGTAAATAACAGTCCCGGCTATTGATTGAGTTTTTTAATCCGGTTCATGCGTTCCTTTTTCAGTTGTGCAATGTCGATTTTTCGTAAGCGGTAATAGGCTTCCACCGGGATATTCACATGGATTTTCCCTTTATTGAACGGAACGACTCCTTTATAGGAAAATATCAGCTTGTTGTATTTAGTCTCAAAATAGGCGTCGCCCTTCGTGCGGGTCGGACGGGTAAAGCGCAATGGTTTTCCCACTACGGATATTTTCTCCTTAGCCTCGGTGAATCGTTGCGGGCGGATGAAGAAGGTAACACTGGTATCGCCCGGCATAATACCTGAAAGCACCAGTACTCCTTCGGCGCATTTCATGTAGGAAATATTCGATTGCTTGTAAACGGCAATCCGGCAATCGCGGGTTTCCTGCTGGTCTTTTAACCGTTTATCCACTTTCGAAAATTGGAACAGATAGGTCACTTTTCCCTGATAGGCACCGTAAAGATTATCGATGGGTTCCTGTTTACGGAAGCGGTTGCAGCCGGCAAGCACAATCAGCATTAAGGCGGGGATGAGTAGTTTTGTTTTCATAATTCTCAGTAGGTATGGAAATATAGGACAGAAAAACGGCTGCGAAGTTAGCAACTGTTTTGAAAATCACAATCATTCCTTTCGCTCTGAATGAAAAACTCTTTTCATGACAGATTGTTTTTTATGGTAACGGTCAAACATTCAACAACCTTCAGCCATGCAAAAGAACGAACACACCGAATTTGTCGGCATCTCAGCACTTAAGCAAAAACATCACGAGCAGATCGTGGAATTTGAACATTGGGCCAGAGCTGAAGACTGGCAGAAATTCCACATCTCGCACTACGATTGGTGGGCCTTCCCTATCGACAAACCGAGCCGTCTCGGTTTTGCCTACACCGTATTTGAGGATGAGATCAATGAATTAAAACAGGATCCGGTTTTTATGCAGGAACTGGTCTTGGGTGCTGAATTGCTGTTGCGTTCCTGGGGGTGGGACCTGAAGCGCAGCAGTCACATCGACCATCCGCTTCCGGAACAGGACTGGCAGAACTGGCCTATCCGCCTGCATAAATGTGCGAGCTCACTTCTGTTATTCGGATTTCAACCGGAGTTCGAATCTGTCCGGCAATACGCCAGAGGATTGATTCACGAAGGAGTAAACTTTACTTATTCGGGCAAGGACCTGAGCGAGCTTTTTCGCTGATTTTTCCCGAAAAAGCGTGTTCCGGCTGTGTGGAATATGCCATAATTTGATATATTTGTTACTGAAAACACACCGGACACACAGTGTCTGAAAAATGATATAACCTTAAAAGAAAAATATTATGTTTGGTCTGAGAGAACAGGAAGTCAGGGTCGTTAAGGAAGTTCTGGCAAAATACGATGCAGTGCAGGAAGCCCTGGTATTCGGCACACGCGCAAAAAATGACTGCAAATGCAGTTCTGTGGTGCAAATTGCCATTAAAGGCGAGAATGTCACCCAGTCATTAGCCTATGATATTGCTTATGACCTCAATGAAGAAACCCTTATCCCCTATTGTTTTGAGGTCATTTGCTACAATTTACTCAAGGAGGAACGCCTGAAAGATGCAATAGAACAGGAAGGTATCTCTTTTTATGAGAAGAAATAAAAGAGACTTTATCTCACAAAAACGGGACATTCGGCATAAGCGGATGTCTCGTTTTCAGTATTATGGAGCAATGGTACTTGTTTGATTGGAATTGTCAGGCTCCCCGTTGTGAGCAATGGGAGATTGGGCAAAATATTCCCACTTGTTGGCTGGGAATTTTTTAGCGAAAGAGTTCCAGAGAAAAACTCCGGCAGTAATTAGTGTGAGTCCACCCAGGGAGAATGCGCCCCCATTTAAGAACATAACGGATTTGGTATATTTCTCCATTCCTTTGGTATTGGTATTTAGCCCTAATCCCATAGCTAAGAAATAGGATCCTTCAATTCCGAGAGCTGTTCCGCTAACAGTCATTACACCGCTGGATACTTGTGCATAAACAGCTTTTGTCCGAATCAGAATCACATTATCGAGATAGACCGAATCTTTCCCAACAAGAAGCAAAGGATTGTGGCATTGAGCCGAATCACACTTGATGGAGAGGATACCCTTGTGCGTCTTTTTAGAGCCATCCGTCAGCTTGACCATTTTCCCTTCGGGGATAAAGATAATCTTTCCGGTCTTGTAGTTCTTCAGGATAAGCAGGTCGTATTGGCTGAAACCCTTTGCCGAAAAGACAAAGAGGATAACGAGTAAGATGATTCTCATGACAGGATAAGGTAAAATGTTGACGGTTCAGGTTTAACTCACCATATTATAGAACAATATGAGCTATTGAAAGGTTGCTGTCAGAAAACCTCTTTTAATACTACCAGCTGATCTTTACAGATACTTTTTGATTCGGATTTGTCCATATCGGAGACTGGTTGAGCAGTTTTTCGATCTCGGATTTGGCTTTCTCACAAGATAATTTTCGGAACTTATAGTCAGTTGGACGTCCGTTTTCATTGATGGAGAATGAGACCGTTACGCTTGATTTATCCTCTCCGCAAAGGCCTTTTTCGGCTTTGTTCCGGCAATATTCCAGGAACTCTTTTTTACCAAATGGTTTTGTATCCTGAATAACGCTGGTATTGTCGTCTTTTCCTTGCAGGGCCTTTTTCATAGCCAGTTCACGCAAGGCAATACGTTCGGTTTGTTGCTTTTTTAAAGAGTCGTTGTTTTGTCTGTTCGTTGTTGCGATTAGGGCTTCTTTTATATATCCCTGTGTCTGCTGAGGTTCCACGGTAACATCATCAGTTCCTTTGTCAAAGTTGACGGCGCCAACCGCTGCGGTGGATTCCATGACCTTATCCTGGGTAACCATCTCCTCCTCTTCATTCACCTGGTCGTCGGGCTTAATGACGGGCGGAGTAAATCTCGTCGTCTGTTTTTGCTTCTCAGCCTCCCTGACGATTTCTTCCGGTTTATTTACCGTTGATTGAGTCGGTTTTACCTTCTGGGTGGTTGCTACAACAGGTGCATTCTTTTGATTATTCAGGAAAATAAAGAAGCCTCCCAGACCAATCAGCAAAAGAAGTGTGGCTGCTACCGACCAGTTGATAATCAGTTGCCGGCGTGTTTTCGCAGCAGCCCAGTGCATGATATTCCTTTCAAGACGTTCCAGCGCATCGGCATGGTTGCCCGGGACGGAATCATAACCATCCAACGCCTCCTGCAGGAAGGGGTCGCCCATAGCTTCGCGCTCCAGCCGGTGGGCATCCTTGCCCCGTTTGTCGCCCTGTATGTAGTGTTTGATTCTCATCTCAATGATTTAAAATTTTGACCATGCAGATTTTGAGGTTCCGCTTCCCGTTCTGGATGTAACTTTTTACCTTATTCAATGCAAATCCGGTCAGTTCGACCACATCGGCATACGAACACTCCTCGAAGAAGAAATGGACAATGCACCGCTTTTGTTCTTCGGGCAGGGTCTTCAGGCAATAATTGAGCGCGGTTTCCTTCTCGAGATTCTCATTGATATCTAATAGATGCTCGAAGTGGTCAGTTTCCACAACCTTTTCACTGATTTCTTCAAAGACGAAGGGTTGGTGTTTCCGGAGGATTTGCAGGCAATGGTTTTTCGCCACGCTGTAGAGCCAGGTTCTGAAGCTGGCTATTTCGTAATTGAGTATTTTTACGGAAAGCTCTTCATAAATCTGCATCACAGCATCCTCGGCATCTTCCTGATGTTGCAGGTACTTCAGGCAAAGACCATACACGAGCGGGATGTAGCGGGTGTATAGTTGTCCCAGTATCTCCTGTTCGGACGATTCCGCAAAGCGCTTCAGTAAATCTTCGTCGCTAAGGTCGCTGTATGTGTGCCTGATCTTCAAATTCTTGTGAAATAACGTTTGCCGGGAATGGGTGCTTTTGGTGATAAATTTTTTGCCACGAATACACGAATTGAATACACGAATCAATATGTTCGCCCCATTCTTATTCGTGAATTCGTGGCTAGAATATCACGAAATTTTGAGGAGAAAATTCTTTTCACCTCAAAAAATAAACAAGATGCTATCAGGTTATTTGTCCCGATTGAAAATTATTTCCACAAAAATAGAAATTCTTTTATGGAATTTGAGAAGTCGCCGCATCTATTGAGAAAACGATTTCTAATCCATTAAATTCTATAGTATGAAACGAGCATGAACTAATGCCCATCAAAGAGGATGACATTTGTATGCGAGTTCCATAAGTAGCCAAAACAAAAATAAATAATGACTTATGAAAACGAAAGTGGTTAAGGCAATATCCGTTATTGCCATTTTGTTGTCAGCCGTGTTTGTATTTGCCCAAACTGCAACAGAAAAACTGGTTGTATCGGGTAGAGTGACCGAGTTAAATTCGGGGCGTGTCCTTGCCGGAGTGGTAGTGACGGTCAAGGGGACACCGGTCCATACCCGGACGAATGCCGGTGGCGTTTTTAATATC
>JAUZOF010000301.1 GCA_030706585.1 Bacteroidota bacterium | reverse complement strand
CTTACATTTGCACTTCTTATAAGTAAGAGATCTCCATTCTGATTGATGCTAAATGCAACCTTCTCCGGTGTTTTTATTACTGATAAACTTTCTTTTTTGAATTTAGACTCAAGGGGAGATTTTAATATCCTGACTATTTGAGAGGAATAAAATTGAACCTCAACATCCATATTGCGAATTTTCGCTTTTACACCATGTGCTGTTTTCACATAGGACTGAGCTGAAATATGCACAATAAATAACCCACTAAGAAAGGCTATCAATATGCTCTTTTGTCTTAGTTTCATTTCAAATTATCATAGATTTAACATCAATATATCTTAGCGCCTTTATGCTATAATATCAGGCAATTTAATTCGGAATCAAGATTATTAAATTCGATTCGGAACGATTAGATAAAGAACAAACACAGTCCCACTACAATTTAACATTCTTATATCCTAAGAAAAAGAGCATTCGTTCTGCATATCTTTTCCCCAGAGTACGATACCCTTGTGCATTAAAGTGAAGACTGTCTTTCGCAGCAGTACAACCTTGTGATGGGATAATAAATGAGTTGGGAATAGTTTGTGGAAGTGTAGAAATGATCTGATTCATACTCGCACATTTTCCTCCCTGGTCTTTATGCACCATTTCTCCGGCAATGAGAGGTACTTTTTTGGGATCCAATTTCAGATCCTTCATCAGATTATCATAAACGCCTTTTACTTTTGAAGGCCAGTTTATATCACCCGTATTTGACTCTCCCTGATGAAGCAATATGCCTTTAATCACACCTTTCTTCTGGGCTAGCTTTGCCATCTCCACAAGACGAGCATAAGGATTTCCGTCATATTGGTTAATCATATTAATCATCCACGATGGAGCTGTTGCCACGTAAGATTGGTAATTGTCCTTATCAAAAAGTTCTATTTTACAACCACCGATAGCCACATTGATTATTCCTACTTTCACTTTCTTTGGAAGATTGGCAATCATCGTTCTACCGAAGTAATCCGCCGGAGTCAATCCGGTATTGCACCGACATAAAGGCGGTACTGCCGGATACCAGTTTCCTTTTACCCGTCCCAGGTCAGGACAGTTGAGTGTAGACAACACCTGAAAGCGCTGGTCATTCATGATTTTATCCTGATCTTCTATTTTGGCGTTTCCTTCCATATTAGACTGCCCCAGGCATAAAAAAATATAGAAATTACGATCTTGTGAGAATGTATTAGCTGTTGCAAGAAGCAAACTCAGAAGGATTAATAAAGAAGCTTTTCTTTTCATTTTTACATATATTATATTCAAACAAATTACAACTCTGAATCAATAATCAATTCATGAATTTATAATATGGCACACAACTAAGCATTGCAAAAACCATATCTGATAAACTTATATTTAATGGGTCACCAACGATTCCAATTATGTCTCTGAGATTCCCATAACACTAAATCAATAACCTCGAGACATTACAACTACCTTTTGACGATCAATTACATATACACCATCCGAAAGGCCCAGTTTTGCCTCTGATCGTTTCACTTGTGATTTTATTATCATTCCTGTAATTGTATATACATCCACAAGGTCATCTCCTGATGGTTTCTCACAAGTAACTCTATCCACCCCGGTAGTTTCCTCACTACCATCAGGTTTGTTGGTTAAATACACCTTATCAACAACCAGATCTCCGCCCGAGGACCAGAATCTCACTGCTGTTATGTGATTAGGGGTTATCATTACTCCTTCATTGGTTTTCACATTTTGCAGATCAATCATCAACTGTTTCTGACCTTGCCACGTATAGTCTTTCGACTCTGTATTGCCGTCTTTCAGATGAATATTAGTTCCCCAGGGATAATTCAATGTACCAAACTTAAATACCAAATATTTATAACCCGACAAATCCACTCCGTTAGCGAAAGACCATCCGGCCTGCCCCCATTGGGAAATATGAAGAGTACGAGTATTGTCATCAAACGTATTTGTACCAAACATAGATAAATCCATATACTCAGACTTCAAAGGAAAGGTTACGGCAGAAACATTTAAATTAATCTGCTTAACTTCACCAAGCTCACCTTTGAAACTTGCAGTAACAGTTGTAGCCCCATCCCTTAAAGGTTCAAGATACCCATTTGTAATCCGTAAAAGCGATGGGTTACCAATAGCATATGCTGCTTTAGTTGTTATGTCTTGTGTATGTCCATCTTTGTATGTTGCTCTAAGCGATATTCTTTTTACAGAACCAGTCAACATCGAAACACTCTGATTATCGACCGATAAATGATCTACCGTTTGACCATCTACTGTGTTATAGGTCTTTAAAAGTGAATACATTTGTTTTCCATACCGACTTCCTAATTCGCGAGCCCCGGCAGTAGAAAAATGGAATAAATCTTTACCATTTCCTTCGCATCCAATCGATGAAATAACATACGAATTGGTTATGTAATATGGTAAAGTCGCAATAATGCTGTTCATTCCCCAACAAAGTCCGCCCTGATCTTTTTGCAACATTTCACCAGCCAACAATGGAACTGAATTTGGAGCCAGATTGAGATCCCCGAGTATATCGTTATATATTTTCTGCACTTTTCCAGGCCAATCAGGCTGACCATTATTGGATTCACCCTGATGCAACAAAATGCCTTTGATAACACCTGATTGTTGAGCAAGCTTTGCCATTTCAATAATCTTGTCATATGGATTGCCTCCATATATATCCATTAGCCCTTTCTGAAATGCATCTGCATTCTGATAGTATTGTGTATAGTTATCTTTGTCAAATGCATCAATCCCACTCCCACCCATGGCTACAACTATAACACCAATTTTTATATTCGAAGGAAGGCTATCAACCAAAACCCGTCCAAAGTAATCGGCTGGAGTAAGACCTGTATCCCATCGACACAAGGGGGGAACAGCCGTATACCAGTTCCCAACGGTCCGGCCCAAATGAAGATAGTCATCAGGAGCAACCGTCATTACCTTAAAACGACTATCAACACCTATCCTGTCGAGGTCTCCAATGGCAGCATTCCCCTCCATATTTGATTGTCCAAAACACAGATATATATGAAAGTTTGGATCTGGAACAGTAGCATTACAAGATTGATCGCTCAAGAATACAAAACCCAATAAAACAATTACAAAAACGACAAATATTCGATTCATACGATAACTTTTTTCCAACTAATCAATAAACTTTTAGCTCAACATCACACTCTCTATAAAACTCATTCGATACAGCACCTTACCAAAGCTTCAGGATAATCAAGCCATTATAAGAGCTTCCCCCATTTACATGTATATAGCTTACAAAATATCCGGAAGATTGCATTACTTAAAAATTACGACTTAAAATGAGGGTGTCCTACCCAAGCAGAACACCCACTTAGAAAATTGCACTTATCTTCAATATTTAAATTGGAGAAAATGAACTCAATTAAAAAATCTGCCTCTATTCATCACAATCACTTTCTGACGACCTATTATATATACACCATCTGAAAGACCGTATTTGGCTTCTGATCGCTTCACATGTGATTTAACCAAAACACCTGTAACTGTATGAACATCAACAATATCATCAGCTGAAACTTTTTCAATGGTGACATTTTCAATGGCCGAAGTCTCTTCACTCGCATCTGATTTATTGGTTAGATACACATTATCAATTACAATATCACCACCTGCCGACCAAATCCTTACCGCAGTAATATGATTAGGTACGATAGATACACCGGCACTGGTCTTAACATTCTGCAGGTCAATTATCAATTGTTTCTTTCCTTGCCAGGTATAATCTTGTGACTCTGTATTACCATCCTTTAAATGAATATTTGTGCCCCAAGGATAGTTATACGTTCCAAATTTTAATACCAAATATTTGTACCCGGAAATATCAACACCATTGGCAAAAGACCAACCGGCTTGTCCCCACTGAGCAATATGAAGTGTATGTGTATTATTATCAAATGTATTGGCTCCCCACATATTCAGATCCATACATTCTGCTTTCAATGGGAATGTTGAAGCAACTACACTTATTTGTTTATCAAGTCCACCATAACTGATCGTAATATTTGCTGTACCATCTTTTTTTGCGCTTAATCGACCGGGGGCACCGGTTGCAACAGTTGCATTATTACTCTGATAAGTTGCTTTTGAACTTACATATTCAATATGCCCATCATCATAAGTCGCTTTTACAAATATATATGTATCCCCGCCTGTTATTAATTGAAGTGGTTCATTATCAGCAATGGGCGCTAAGTTTGAATTCAAGACTTCCAGTTTAGTTACTGGCAAACTTGTTGGATTTGCATATTCCTTAAACCAATGAAATGCTTGCCATGGGCAAGCTTCGGGATCATTTAGAAAAACACAGGTATCACCAGCGGCAGGGGGAGCATCGACAAATTGAGCTAATTTATCAGCATCAGTAAATAACAGCCAGCTCACATTTCCTGAATTATCAGTAATATATTTAAAGTTGGCTCCAAAGCCGTCTCCACCAACTATTCCTGTATTACTTTTACCCCATGATGAATTATATTTTGCAGGAGCCCAGTCCATTTCCGTTACCATTATAGGGGCTATATCCGCAATCGGCTTCACGGATTTATCCCATTCTCTCTGAAATGTCTGATAACCATTTGCACTACCAAACCAGCCCGGATAGACATGGATAGCATATCCGATATTATCACCTTTTATTGGATATTTAGGAAACCCGGCATACGACGATTGATAACCTAATCCCGGCACCCATAATATATTATTTGCACCGGCACCACGTATTACATCAACAATCGATTGCATGTATTTTTGAAGATTCTCAAATTTAGCATCTCCACTTGACCCATAGGTTCCATCTGTTCCTAATATATCAATCGGCTCATTGCCTAATTCAAACATGACATTCGGATTGTTTTTCAACTTTGGGTGATTACTCACTATCCCCCAGACTTTCTTCAAATATTGATTATACCCATCTCCAACACTTATCTGATTAGGGAAAACTCCCGGAGGCCGCATAACAACATATATACCCTTAGAAATACAATATTCAGCCATCGGGACAAAGACTTTGTCAAGGTAATTTCTGAACCGGGATTCATCAAAACACTCTTCTCCCTCATATCGTCCTGTACAACCCGGGGTATTACTCCAGTATGGATCCATATGCAAACGCATAAAACTCATTTTCCATTCAGCAGCCAACATCTCATCGATCAGCCATTTATTATAATTAAGACACCCCGCCACATCATAATTATTCCATGCATTATTATTAAAAAAAGGACTGTATGTTTGAGCAAACCCCTTCAGGTTTATAATTTTACTATCCGAATCTTTTAGGTATCTTCCTTCGACATGTAGTTGAGGCATAGGCATTCCTTGCCATCCGAAAACATTCAGTGAAGAAATGAATGCGAGTAATACAAAACACAATTTAATCAAACTAGTCTTCATGATATAAGTATTTAAGATTGCAAACAAATCAACTTCAAGTGAATACCTATCCCCTGAAGCTTCCATTATCGGTCTATTACCAGTAACGCATCCCTTGAATGTTCCTCCAGAACCTCAAAAACCGTTACTCGTATTAATGTTACATGATATAAATAATAATGTCGAATCAGTGGATTAACAACCCTCTGATTCGACAAAATATTTCGATCTACTATTTGTTATAGAAAGGATTAAAAAGTTCAACCTTTTCCGATCGATCGCGCATCACCAGGGTATCAGTCAATTGATG
>JAUZOF010000300.1 GCA_030706585.1 Bacteroidota bacterium | reverse complement strand
CTCCACAATCTCTTCCATCGGACGGGATTGGTATTTCCCGGTAATAATAGGTATAGCACAATATGCACAAGTACGGTTACACCCTTCACCGATTTTCAGGTAAGCATAGTGCTGCGGTGTAGTCAGATTTCGTTCCAAAGCCAGATCCTGGTGATAAGATTTACCCAAATCACCGAGCAACTCCTTCCAGTTGAATTTTCCGTAAAATTTATCTACCTCCGGAATCTCTTCGCGAAGCTCTGAAACATAGCGTTCAGACAAGCAACCCATTACATAAAGCTTACCGATTTTACGCTTTTTCTTAGCCTGTACAAACTGGAGAATCATATCGATAGACTCCTCTTTGGCATCCCCGATAAATCCACAGGTATTAATGACAACAATCTCACCATTCGGATTTTCCGAATCGTGTTCCACCTGATAGCCATTTGCCGTAAACTGGCGCATCAGTTGTTCGCTGTCCACCAGATTCTTGGAACAGCCTAAGGTAATAATGTCAACTTTGTTCTTTTTCATAAATAAAAAAAGAGCTCCCCTTACTCCTCGATGGAAGAGTTGAGAGAAAGCCCTGTCAAATCTTATCTGCTATATAGTTTCAGTCCAAATTTCACAATCGAAATATTTCACTTTTACCTCCGCCGTTGGAGAGTCAAAAGCGGTCCTTATTCACCAAAGAGAGAATCCACAAATTCTTTTCTGCGAAAAACCTGCAAATCTTCCATTCCTTCACCAAGTCCGATGTATTTCACCGGTGTCTTAAACTGGTCTGAGATCCCGATAACAACACCACCTTTGGCTGTGCCGTCCAGTTTCGTAATTGCCAGGGCATTAACCTCAGTAGCAGCTGTAAATTGCTTAGCTTGCTCGAAAGCATTCTGTCCGGTGGAACCGTCCAATACCAACAAAATCTCATCGGGAGCTCCCTCAACGACTTTGTTCATAACGTTTTTAATCTTGGATAGTTCATTCATCAGGCCAACTTTGTTATGCAAACGACCGGCTGTGTCAATAATCACGACATCAGCATTACCGGCTTTGGCTGAACTCAGGGTATCATAAGCCACAGAAGCCGGGTCAGACCCCATCTTCTGCTTAACCACCGGTACGCCGACACGCTCTCCCCAAATCACCAACTGCTCCACAGCTGCCGCACGGAAAGTATCAGCCGCACCAAGCACAACCGAATATCCGTTTTTCTTGAATTGGTATGCGAGTTTACCTATAGTCGTAGTTTTCCCCACACCGTTAACGCCCACTACCATGATTACATAAGGCTTTCTTCCGGCTGGTACAGTAAATTCCTCAACATCTTCGGCATTGGTCTCGGTCAGCAACGCCCCGATTTCATCACGGAGAATCGCATTCAGCTCTGACTGTCCGACATATTTATCGGCAGCGACACGTTTCTCTATCCGGTTGATGATTTTCAGCGTTGTCTCAACGCCTACATCGGAGGTAATCAGAATCTCTTCGAGTTCATCAAGCACATCTTCGTCAACGGTTGATTTCCCGACAAGAACCCTTGAAAGTTTAGAAAAAACACTGGTTTTAGTTTTTTCCAATCCCTTATCGAGGGTTTCTTTCTTCTCTTTGGAGAAAAAGTTAAATATTCCCATGATGTTAATTCAAAATACTGTTTATCAGCAACAAAAGTAATCAAAATAGCAATACAAAAAAAGCTTCCCGTAATGAGAAGCTTTTCATGTATATGGTGTTCAGAATTATTTCGCGAAAAATTCTTTTACTTTTTCGTTAGGAACCATTTCTTCCTGGAAAGTGTAGGCGCCTGTTTTTGGTGATTTCACCATTTTGATTACTTTAGAATAAGTACGGCCTTCACCTGTTTGTAATGATGCTACGGTCTTCTTTGCCATGGTCTAGCTTATTTAATTTCTTTATGAACTGTCACTTTTTTCAGTATTGGGTTGTATTTTTTCAACTCCAAACGCTCAGTAGTGTTTTTTCTGTTTTTAGTGGTTACGTAACGAGATGTACCCGGCATGCCACTAGTTTTGTGTTCGGTGCACTCCAGGATAACCTGGATTCTGTTGCCTTTTGCTTTTTTTGCCATTTTTTATGCTCTCCCTTATCCTAAAATACGAATTTCGTTTAAATGACCACCGCTGATTGCTTTTTTAATTGCAGCATCCAAACCAACTTTATTGATGGTTCTCAATCCTGCAGCTGAAAGGGTCAAGGTAATCCATTCTTCCTGCTCTACCCAATAGAACTTTTTCTTGAACAAGTTGACATTGAACACTCTTTTTGTTCTTCTTTTAGAGTGTGATACGTTGTTGCCAACCATCGCTTTTTTTCCGGTAATTTGACAAATCTTCGACATTGCTATCTTGTGTTTTATTATTATTTTCTCCTATTTTCTCAAACAGTCCGCAAAGTAAATCATTTCTTCCGAACTACACAAATATCCACGTACTTTTTTCTCTTATTTAGAAGAATCCAAAAAGAGCAAAAAGAAAATCTTACCACTAAAAATCAACAGATTACCCAACAAAAGTGCAAATACTGTTCAAATCTTTATTTTCGCTTCTGAATCATTTCTGCAGCCATAAACAGTGCAGCATTGGCAGAACGTTGAATATTTGCCTCTCGTTGCGCTCCGAAACGAAAACGCTCTGCACGAATTTCATCTCCGACTTTTGTAGCAATCCAAACCGTACCGACAGGTTTCTCCGGTGTACCGCCATCCGGACCTGCCACTCCGGTAGTCGCTACCGCCACATCGGCTCCCGTTATCCGGGCAACACCTTCCACCATTTGACGGACCACCTGCTCGCTTACTGCGCCATGTTCAATTAAATCCAATACAGAGACACCTAACACGTTTTGTTTTACCTCATTGGCATAAGCCACAACTCCACCTTTATAATAGGCTGAACTACCGGCAACAGCCGTAATCAGATGCGCAATGTAACCTCCGGTGCAACTTTCAGCGGATGCAAAAGTCAGTCCCTGTTTTTTCAACAATGCACCGATAAATTCACCGATGGGAGCATCGGAAGATTCGAAAATACTACCTCCCAACAATTCCTTCAACCAAACCTCCGCTTTATCTGCGGCAGCGACAAGGGTGTCCCAATCTTCAGACCGTCCGGTCAGACGAAGACGGACAATTCCGGGAGCCGGCAAATAGGCCAACCGGAAAAAATCAGGCAAAGCACTCTCCCACTCCGCAATATGCATAGCCAGTCCTGACTCGGAATAATTTTTTACCGAATAGGTCCGGTGGAGAATGTGAATATCTTTCGCGTATTTAGCCTGCAAGCGGGGTAGTACCTCATTCGTCATCACCGTTTTCATCTCAAACGGAACGCCAGGCATTGACACCAATACCTTTTCACCCCGTTCAAACCAGGTAATGGGAGCCGTTCCTGCCGTATTGGGAATGACGATGCAATCCTTAGGCACATTCGCCTGTCCACGGGTCAGTTCGTTGATTGACATATTCCGGTGTGCAAACATCTCTTCGATATTTTTCAAAACCGACTCATCAAATACCAGCCCGGTATTAAAAAACTCACACAATGTCTTCTTCGTAATGTCGTCATTGGTCGGGCCAATACCTCCTGTAACGAGGACAACATCCACCCGATTCAACGCTGTTTCAAAGGCTTCGAGTAACTCTTCCCGTTCATCACCAATTGTAGTTATGCGGAATACGTCAAAGCCAATCTTATTCAACTCCTTAGCCATCCAGACCGAGTTCGTATCGACGACCTGTCCTATCAGTAGCTCGTCACCTATGGTTATTATTTCTGTTTTCATAAATTGAGATTATTTCGAAATAGCAAGTGTCTCTTCTCCCTTCCCTTTGGGGAGGGCCGGGGTGAGGTCTCTTATTTTCTCCATCCTTTGCAAAAGCGTCGGGTGCGAGTAATGAACAAACACACAAGCCGGATGAGGATTAAGATTGCTGAGTGCATGAACCGAGATCTTCTTCAATCCACTAACCAGCGCTTCACCCAATCCAAAATTATCAGCGAAAGCATCTGCCTGATATTCGTTTCTTCGTGAAAACAAATTCATCACCAGCCCCAAAACCGTCGACACCGGCTGGTAAAGCAAGCCAAAAACCACCACGCCAATATGGAATGAAGGTTGTGACACACCCAATATTTCAGCAGAAACAGGGTATTTAAGGAAGATGGACAACAAAAAAAGCAGGACAAACGACTGCACAAAAGAGATAATCAATGACGAAATCACATGTTTGCGCTTGTAGTGTCCGACTTCGTGCGCCAACACTGCCACGACCTCCTCGGTATTAAGTTGCTCTATCAACGTATCAAAAAGCACTACCCGTTTCTTCTTACCAAAGCCTGTAAAATAGGCATTTGCCTTGGTACTGCGCTTGGAGCCGTCTATCACGAAAATATTTTTCAGGCTAAACCCGGCTTTCCTGCAAAATGACTCGATGGCAGTGCGAAGCTCTCCCTCTTCCAATGGTTTTTGCTTATTGAACAACGGAACTATCCATTCGGAATAAAACAGCAGCATAACCAACGAAAACAGAGACAATGCCCCCCAGGTAGCCAACCAGAAACTATCTCCCAGCTTTTGATACAGCCACAATACCAGCCACAATATCCCGCCCATCAATACCACACTCAACACCAGCGATTTAATCAAATCAAGTACAAAGGTCTTCGGTGTGGTTTTATTGAATCCGAATTTTTCTTCTATCCAAAATGTATTGTAAATAGCAAATGGCAGAGTCAGGATTTCATTACCTATATATAGTACGGCAAAAAAGGATAAAGACACCACTATTTCATTTTGTGTAAAGCTTCTCACCCACTCATCCACCCACGCAAATCCACCCAGCAACAGCATAGCCAGCTCAATCGCAAGTGTAAACAGTCGGGTATAATCCGAAAAGCGACTGTTGGTCAATGTATAATTTTGCTGTTTGGCATATTTTTCGTCATCGTATATTCCTTTCAGTTTTTCGGGAATGATTGGAGAAAGCATTTTTCGGTTCAGCACGGATAATGTTTGCTCCAATGCAAAATCAGCAATGACAAAAAAGATAATCATACAAAACAGAATGTAAGCCATACAGGTTATAATTTTGAAGCACAAAGGTAACCAAATCACCCCAATAGAAAAGCGTCCAAAGCCTTTATGAAAAGGAATAGTTTTATTTTGAAAAACATACTTCACCATAAAACAACCCGACTATTTAAAACGTTTAAAAACAATGCGTGATAAAATCGCATGAACATTGCTCATTTATTTAACCTTATAGGATATGAAGATTCACGAGTATCAAGCCCGGGAAATTTTTGCCCGTTACGGAATCCCTGTCACTGACTGGGTACTGTGTTACAATGAAGCGGAAGTAACAGCCGCCGTCGAGAAAATAGGACTCCCTGTTGTGGTCAAGGCTCAGGTCTTGACAGGTGGGCGGGGAAAAGCCGGCGGGGTAAAATTTGCCACTTCTCTCGAAAAAGCACAGGATGCCGCCCGCAATATTCTCGGCATGAACATTAAAGATTATACCGTAGAAAAGGTCATTGTAGCCGATGGTGTAGAGATTAAATCCGAATTTTATGTCGGACTAACCATTGACCGGATTTCCAAATCAGTGTTGGTGATGGCCAGTAAGGAAGGAGGCATGGAAATCGAAGAGGTCGCTAAGACCAATCCGGAAGCCATTCTCAAATATCCCATCGACCCGGATTTAGGAATGACACCTTTTATCGCAAGGAAGATTGCGTTTGCGCTTTTCGATAATTTTTCAT
>JAUZOF010000030.1 GCA_030706585.1 Bacteroidota bacterium | reverse complement strand
GTGGACCCGATATACACCGATGAAAAGCGCAGCGGATTTGCATCGCACACTTTCAAGAGCCGGTGAAAACTGACAAAGGTTATAAGTGAAATGAGAATGAACTGAGCGGGAAATAACGGAGTGTACCATTCTGGCTTGAAAACAAGAAAAAATGATACCGATATCCCTATAAGTACTAGACAAAAGACAATAAGTCTAAGAATAAACTTTCTTCGAACTTGTGACATGGCGGCAAATGTAACAATTTAATATGAGTATCAAACTGTTTTTGGAATTCTTAATAGATTGATAATTCTAAAATAGAATCAGCTTACTTTTTCAACATGGTCCTCACCAGATAATAGAAGCCAAGACAGGCTGTAACCAGTATAAACAGCAAAGTAAAGAGCGGGAACGAAAGATGCAGCCATCTGTCCAGCTCTTTGCCGCCCCATCCTCCCAGTACTATAAGTGCAACGAGTTGAAGGATCAGGCTCGATATTGTTGCGTAAGAATTAAGGGCCTTTTTCCCTTTCTTCAATTTGTCTCCTCCGTCTGTTTCACTCATTTTATCAATCAAATAAATGACGAATCTCTCCGGCTCTGATAATCAGGTCGGCAATCTGGTCGGCATTGAGAGTCTGCGCATTAAAAGAGAGATCATGCTCCAGCTTATCGCTGGTCTTTCCTTTGAAGTGATCCCGGAATGCCATACGTTGCTTATCCACCTGATCAATATATTTCCGGGTTTCGATCAATGACATATTTTTACGATGGCTCAGCATCGCAGTACGCCAGGAGATCGGTGCTTCCAGTTGAACGTGTAAAGATTTGGGAATATCTCCGGCGATAATACCACTGGCTCGCCCTACAATGACTACATTCCCTTTGACGGCAATAGTTCGGATCACTTCCTCGATCACTTTCTTAAATTTAGTCCCATGTGCATAGTACGCACCTGTAAAAGAGAACACTAACTCTTCTGCAAAATTCTTTTCATTTTCATCAAGAAGCATTTCAACCTGTTCGGGATGCATCTTCAGTTCTTCTGATGCTAATGCCAGAATCTCTTTACTTACATGTTTCCAGGGAACAAAGTTTTTATTATTTCCATAAGTCGCATTTATCTTTTCAATTAAAACCTCTGCGACATCATTAGCATTACAGCCGCATTGTCTGGAAATCGTTATGACCGGGCCCGGCTGCGGCGGACTCATCAGTGGAGCTTTGCCTATACGCTCGTTCATGTATTTCAGCAATAGATTTTCCATAATAAAGCTTTTTGAGAGAGTTAATATATCACGAATCAATCACTCGTCAGGCTAAAATGCATCCGTTAGCTCTTTCCGGCAAATGTAATTGAATAAAGATTTTTCATTCGTTTAAAATCGACGAACTTCAGGAAACAGCCGATGAATCAAGTCTTCAATCTTCTAACAAACAGCCATTAAGTGTAGTTCTTATTTCTTAAGGATTTATTCAATGAATACACGATTGCTTACGAAACGGAGGGCAAATTCATGGTATTTCTGAATTCAATTGCCGGTTCTATTAACTAACATCTGATTTCAGAAATACCCTAAATCAATTTGCAACAAAATTGCTATGCAGTTCTATATTTGAATCTTATTTGGTTTCTATCGAAAGTACACCCGCATTGAGTCCTTTGCTTTCTACTTTAAATACCATTTTACCCGATTTTTCAGAGGCTTGTACCACAGCAGTCAACATTCCTTTGAAAACGTGCATTTGTGGTAGATGGAATTGCTCCAGGCTTGTAGCATCGCCATTGGCTGCTGCACGGTAAGAACCGGCGCCGATTACACTGAACTTCAGCAAATTATCGGCATCGGGACAGAGGTTTCCTTTTTCATCCACCACTTTTACGGTTACGAATGCAAGGTCTTTACCATCCGCTGTCAACTGATTGCGGTCAGCGACCAACTCGATGTGGTGAGGCTTGCCTGCGGTGTGGACTTCTTCTGTGGCAACCGCTTTTCCGGCTTCGTCATACGCAACCACTTTGAGGGTACCGGGTTCGTACTTCACATCTTTCCACATCAGGCGGTAACGGGTCTGGTTGTTTTCTTTCGATTTCATCTGCTTGCCCATGCTTTTGCCATTCACGAAAAGTTCGGCTGAAGGGTAGTTGGTGTAGCAGAATACCGGCGTAACCTGTCCCTCGCGACCCGGCCAGGTCCAGTGAGGCAGGATGTGAATCGTATTCGCAGAGGTATTCCAACGGCTGCGGTAGAGATAGTAGCGATCCTTGGGCAATCCGGCCAAATCGCAAATACCAAAGTAAGAACTGCGCGAAGGCCAGTATTCATCGTAAGGAGTCGGCTCACCGAGGTAGTCGAAACCGGTCCAGACAAATTCACCGATAACATAATCCAGATCATCCTGCTTTACGAATTCATCATCCGGAACCTGCGACCAGTTGCAGGCTTCGAAGTCATACGAAGAACACTGGTTGTCGGGATACTGTTTGTCTTTACCAAACTCGACCGGGAATTTATATACACCGCGCGAGCTTACGGTCGATGCTGTCTCCGAACCCAGAATCATTCCCTGAGGCAATACTTTGGCAGCTTCCTCATAACGACCCGGCTTGTAGTTGAAGCCCGGAATATCGAGCAGGGCAGCAAAGTTATTTTTCAACGCGTTATCCAGACGGTCCATGCCGGCGGTAACGGGACGTGTAGGGTCTTCGCGATGACAGATGTCCTGTAAGTATTTCAATACCTTATTTCCACCTGCTACACTTTGCTCGCCGATTTCATTCCCGATGCTCCACATTACGATAGAGGGGTGATTGCGGTCACGGTGAATCATTGTCACCATATCTTTCTCGGCCCAATCGTTGAAGAGCGTCTGGTATCCATTTTCCACCTTCGGACTTTTCCAGGTATCGAAAGATTCGTCCATCACCAAGAAGCCCATCTCGTCGCAAAGGTCGAGCAGTTCGGGTGCGGGAGGGTTGTGTGACGTGCGGATGGCGTCGCATCCCATATCTTTCAGGATGACGAGCTGACGGCGGATGGCGGCTTTATTTATGGCTGCCCCCAACGGACCCAAGTCATGGTGCAGGCAAACGCCTTTGAACTTACGGATTTTTCCATTCAGCGAAAAGCCTTTCATCGACTCGTATTTAATCTCGCGGATACCGAAACGGGTGGAATAGGTATCTTTCAACACATCATTCTGATAGACTTTGGTCACTGCCGTATAAAGCGACGGCGTTTCGGGCGACCAGAGAGAAGGGCGGGTCACAATCAACGATTGTTCCAGGGTTCCTTCGTCAAAACTATTCATTCCCCGAACCGATTTGGCTACAGACTCCCCTTTGGCATCGAGGATTTCGGTTTCGATTTTCAGGTCGTTGATTGATGCGGTGGTTGCAATCTGAGTCTTGATATTCACTTTGGCAAATTCAGCAGAAACCTTCGGAGTCGTGATATAGGTTCCCCAGACCGGGATGTGGGTTTCATCGGAGACAATCAGATGTACATTGCGGTAAAGACCCGCCCCGGGATACCAGCGCGACTGCCTTTCCTTATTTTCCAAACGAACGGCCAGGATATTCTCGCCCGATGATTTGAGGAACGGGGTGATGTCGAAATGGAACGAACTGTACCCGTAAGGCCAGCGACCGACCTCTTTACCATTAATATATACTTGTGCGTTGCTCATGGCGCCGTCGAAAAGCAGCGTCACCTTTTTCCCGGCGCTGAATTCGGGCACGGAGAATTTCAGGCGGTACCACCCTACCCCGATAAAGGGCAGCGAACCGGTGCGTCCGGTTTTCATCGTCTCTTTGTTCTCGTTGTTTTGTACGATTTTGGAACTGTAGGCATCAATGCTTTTGGCAAACGGCCCGTAGATGGCCCAATCGTGGGGCACGGATACTGACTGCCATTTCGCGTCATTGAACGACGGGGTCATGGCGCTGGTGACATCCCCTTTGGTAAACTTCCAGTTCTTCTCCAGGGTGTATTCCTTGCGGACGGATTCCCCGGCAAAGATGGAAATGGGTAACAGTAAAAACAGTAGTGAGTAGTGTGTGATTTTTCTCATTGCTGATCAGATTAATTATTTGGAGGCCAAAAATAACGCTTTCCTTTCTGATTTTCACTGTATTTTATGATGGGAAAAGAAATTAGGAGAAATGTTGAGTAAACAAGAATCGGGGTATTGCGAAGAGACAACTCCTGATTTGCAATTCAGGGGGTGACTCGAAGTCACCCCCTGAATAACAGAAAAAGCCACTTCAAATGAAGCAGCTTTTAGTCTGTAGAATTTATTTTCTATTTTTCCAGATTTCAGGATCTTGCCCCGTATGGAAAACAGCCAAAATGATTATTGTAGCCTGTTCTTCCCGTATCACGTAATGAACCATGAACGGAAACTTCTTTATCAGCATACATCTTACATTTGCATATCGGATAGCGTAATGACCGGCTCTCGTCTTGAGCGAATTAATCTGATGAACGACCTGTTTCTGAAAACGTGTCCCCAATCCATACACCTGATAATTATACCAATCGGTGGCACTCTGAATATCCGCCAAGGCATCCTTGTCAATCTTGATGCGATATTTCATGGAGAAATTATTTAAGTGTTTTCACCGCATCATCCCAATCCGACAACCTGTCCGGATTATCCCGGAGCATCTCCTGTCTTTCCATCACCAGATCCTGATGATTTTGTGGAATAGCCATCTGTTCGCCCCAAATGACATCGCTGAGTTTCATCTTTTCTTCAGGAGATAATTGTTTGACCGCATCCACAATTTGCTGGAAACTGAGGTCGATATTTAAATGTATTCTATTCATATAGAGAGCTCTTATTGTTCGGTTTAGCAAATGTACGAAACAAAAGGGGGAATTCAAATCGAATTGTCTCAACATAATCTAAATCAAAAGATCGTTGGTTCCGCTCCTATCGAAGCATAACATCTAACGAATGGAAATCTTTGGCGAAAGGTTGTCATTTACGGATATTATTCACACAATGACCAATCAGAATCGCACAATGGCCAATTCGCATGACACAATTACAGATTCAGGCTGCACAATGAGGAATCACCTCTGCACAATCGATAAATTCACTCACACAATGACCAATCCGACCTGCACAATGGATAATTTGGGTTGCACAATGGCTGATACCACTCACACAATGACTGATCAGGGTAACACAATGGCAAATTTGATTCACACAATGCGCTAAATAACCGGACAATGGCTCGTTCTGCAATTCAGGGGGTGACTCCGAGTCACCCCCTGAATATAAATGGATCTCTTTATACAAAAATCGGGGTGACAAAAGCCACCCCGACAATATTTTCACAAAACAAACCGCCTACTTCACCACCGACAACTTAAACGAATAGTCGTATTTCTTGCCGAAGTAGCGGTATTGGTCGAAAGGCTGGGCGCCCCACGAGTTAAGCCCCCCGATGCCGCGCTGGAAGAGGTCAACCGCAAGCGTCACATCACGTCGTGGATTCATATCGTTGATGTGTTGTTGTTTCTTGGTCACGCCCGTATCAAAATCTTCGGGGCGGAAGTTGAGCGCACTGGTGCAAATGGGTTGGAGACCCTCCACGCGCAGACCGAAGCCTTTGTCGTTGGTCAGCGTCAACCAGCGCACATCGGTCTTGTAGCCGTTTTCCTGCGGACGCACATAGGGCGTATATTGGTCTTTCACCTTGCTTTCGTAGATGCCCACGAAGCTCGAACGCTTGCGGTCCACGTAGTTTTCCCACGGGCCGCGGCCATACCATGTGAAGTTTTCGTACTCCTCGGGCAGGGTAAAGAGCAGACCGAAGCGGGGCAGTTCGGGGAGGTTACTATTTTCGGTCGCATATTGTAATGAACAGGTAAGCGTACCTGTCGCATCCATCGAATAGGTCATCGTGATGTCGCTCTGGGCATCGCGTGAGAAGTAGAGGTACTTCACCACGGCGTGCAGCGAATCGGTTTCGACTTTCTTCAGGTCGATGTTTTGACCGGCCATGCGCCAGATATTCAGGCGGCGTTGAGCTCCTTCACCAAAGTCATTATCGGTCGGGGCACGCCAGAAGTTGACTTCAGGTGAACCTCCACCAATCAGGTTGTTGCCTTTGTAAGAGTAGGCGTACAGCCCTTTTGCCCAACTGTTATCATCAAATTCGGCGGTATAATCGCCCACGGTCAGCGTTACATGATTTTTATCTTTAGTCAAATGAGGCAATGAATCAGCCGCCACTTTTACCGGAGCGAAATATTGGTTTTGGGCAAATGCAAACTCTTCGCGAATCAGTTCGAAATCGGCCAGAATCATATCGTTGGCCGCCTTCGTATAACCGAATATTTGCAGGTAATACTCTTCACCTGCTTTCGGTTTTACCGCCGGGAATTTCAACGAAACATCCTTCGACGCTTCGGGAGCGAGGTCAAGGTCAAATTTGCCTTCAGCTACCTTTTTGCCATTCTTTACCAGGTTCCATTTGAAATAATAGCAATCCTTCAGGTTGATGAAACGGAAATCGTTGGTCGCCGTGATAATCCCTTTATTCAAATCTTTTGCCTTGAAAAGTACATTCTGATAAACCTTTTTCACCTCATAACAATGCGGATGCAAGGTACGGTCGGGTGCCACCAATCCGTTGCAGCAGAAGTTTTCGCTGTGGGTATATTTATTGCCTACACCGAAATCACCGCCGTAAGCCCAGTATTGACGGCCATTCTCATCCGTACGGAGGAATCCCTGGTCCACCCAGTCCCAGATGCAGCCGCCCTGGAAATGTTTGCTGGTACGAATCACATCCCAGTATTCCTGGAAGTTTCCTTCGCTGTTACCCATCGCGTGGGCATATTCGCACATGATATACGGACGATCGAGGTTCGGATTGGCCGCATCTTTCTGCATTGACTTGAATCCCGGGTACATCGGACAAATGACATCGGTATTACTGTCACGATGCGCTTGTTCAAACTGCACAGGACGGCTCTTGTCGCGCTCCTTCAACCATTTATAGGTACGCTTGAATGCCTCTCCGTTGTACGACTCGTTACCCAACGACCACTCGATGACCGAAGGATGGTTTTTATCGCGTTCCAACAGGCGGATGGTACGGTCGAGGTGCGCGGCAAACCACTCGGGCTTAGCGGTAATGGAACGGTCGTTGTAACCCATGCCGTGCGATTCGATATTCGCTTCGTCAATCAGGTAAAGGCCGTATTGGTCACACAGCTTGTACCACAACGTCGGCTGCGGGTAGTGACTGGTGCGGACTGTATTGATATTTAGACGCTTCATCAGGCGGATATCGTTGAGCATAATCTCCGGCGTGATGTTGTGGCCGGTAAGCTGGTTATGTTCGTGCATATTCACCCCTTTCACCAGGATGCGTTTGCCGTTGACCAGCAACTGGCCGTCTTTGATTTCCACCTTACGGAAGCCGATGCGGTTAGAGGTGATCTCTATCGCTTTTCCGTTTTCATCTTTCAGGGTAATCAAAAGCGTATAGAGGTTCGGTGTTTCAGCCGTCCAGAGTTTGGGGGCATTGACCGGAGTGGAAATGACCGGAGTGGCCTTGCCATCCGAAGGGATGGTGACGTTGGTTGTCTTTTGCAACACCGTCTTGTTGGCATTGTCAAGCAATTTGATTTCGAGCGAACGGGTTGCCGCACTTTTCGCATAATTGCGCAGGATAAAGTCGATGCTCAGTTCCGCATTTTTGTATTGTTTATCCAAATCGGTATGGACGAAGAAATCCTGGATGCGGGTCTGTGCGGTGCTGTAGAGATAAATACTGCGCTCAAATCCGGAGATGCGCCAGAAATCCTGGTCTTCCATGTAGGAGCCGTCGGTAAAGCGGTACACTTCACAGGCAATCGTATTCTTGCCTTTGCGCACATACGGGGTGATGTCAAATTCCACCGGATGTTTTCCGCCTTCGTTATAACCGACCTTCTGACCGTTGATCCAGACGTACATGCCCGCAGTTCCCGCTTCGAAATGAAGGAAAATACGGCGACCGTCCCAGCTATCGGGCAAGGTCAGGTCACGACGGTAAGAGCCCACTGGATTGTCATCGTGCGGGATGTGCGGCGGATTGACCGGAAAGGTGTATCCGGCGCTGATGTACAGCGGGGAACCGTATCCCTGCAATTCCCAGTTACCGGGCACATTGATCTCTTTCCACGAGGAGACGTTGTAACTCTCCTTGTAAAAGTCAACCGGACGAAGGTCGGGATAAGGAACAAAGTTGAACTTCCACTTACCGTCGAGCGACAGGTAGTAAGGCGATTTAGCGGCTTCGTCTGTCATGGCGAGCGACTCGGAATTGTACGGCATGGCCGTCACGCGTGTCGGTTCGTTGCCGACAGCAAACACCTCCGGATTTTCCCAATCCGGTGTTTGCGCAATAGCTCCCGCGGCCAGCAACGAGAGCATCGAGGTCAGAAAAATGTTTCTCATCTGATTGTATTGTATAGTGTTATCTTCGAATAGTATGCTGCTTTCCTCCTTTTGGGAAAGAATTTCTCTAAAGGATTTCGTGAAATAATTAGGGATAAACTCTATCGAAATGATTTTAGCCACGAAACGTAGTTCGACGTAGTCAATACACGAATTAAAGCATTGCCTTTAACATGTTGTTAATCTGGTATAATGAAAATCGTAACCTCACGAATCTTTTTTCATTACTGAAAAAAGAAAAGACACATTCTTATTCGTGTATTCGTGGCTAAAGAATACTATTCTCCTTTATGAAAAAGATTCGATAAAATCTAACAGGCTCTAAGTTCCGAAAATTAATTGAGAATCACTATCTCAAATTATCACACGGTTTAAGATTGAATTAATAGTACTCCTTTTTGACTATTTTACGATGGCGCAAGGCTGAACTCTCGTTCCTCATTAAACCATTTTCCAAAAACGAGGTCTTAAAACAGCCTGACTTTTTTATAAGCGGGAACCATTTATCAAAAACAAAATCCAATCCATCAAACAAACCAATTTGCAACAAGTTAAACACACTATATTTGCCATCATAAAACAAACCTACTATGAGAACACGACTTTACAAAAGCGGAATCAGCCTTCTGTTTGCAAGCCTTCTTTTCCCATTGATCACCTTCGGGGTGGAATTACCCAAAAGACAAATGGAGTATCTCGACCGCGGACTGGTAGCGGTGAAGACTGATAACGGCGTATTCCTGAGCTGGCGTCTCTCCGGAGATGAAGATCCTAAAACGCAGTTCAATATCTATCGGGATGATAAAAATCTGATTAATAAAACTCCTCTTTCCGGCGCAACCAACTTCACGGATAAGGATGGTACTGTTGACAGCCACTATACAGTAAAGGCTATTGTCAATGGTGCAGAAACCGGCTCCTCTGCTGCCGTGACTCCATGGCCTCAATTCTACAAAACCATCCAGATGAACCGTCCGCAAGGTGGTACTACACCTGACGGCCGCGACTATCTATATTACCCGGGAGATTGCAGCGTCGGTGATTTGGACGGTGATGGGGAATATGAAATTGTAGTCAAATGGGATCCGTCTAATGCACATGATAATTCCCATACCGGATTTACCGGCGATGTATATATTGATGCTTATAAACTGAATGGGAAGCAACTCTGGCGCATTGACCTGGGCAAAAATATCCGTGCAGGCGCACACTATACCCAGTTTTTGGTCTATGACTTTGACGGGGACGGATGCGCTGAGGTCGTTTGCAAAACGGCTCCCGGCACCGTCGATGGAACAGGTGCAAATGTTCTGCTAAACAATGACGACCCCAAAGCCGATTACCGGGAAATGACCTCGAATCCTGAAACAAAAAAACGGATGGGTTACATCCTTAATGGGCCGGAATACCTCACCGTATTTAGCGGGGATAAAGGTAAAAATCTGGCAACCGTGCCCTTCGAAGTGGCGCGTGGTTCGTCAGAGATCTGGGGCGACTTATACGGTAATCGCGTGGACCGCTTCCTGGGCTGCGTGGCCTACCTGGATGGCGTGCATCCCAGCATTGTGATGGGACGGGGTTATTACACCCGGCTGACCCTTTCGGCATGGGACTTCCGAGACGGCAAACTGACCAAACGTTGGATATATGATTCGGGAACCACGCGGGGCAAAGGCGCTTTCGGACAAGGCAACCACAACCTGAGCGTGGCCGATGTGGATAACGATGGTAAGGATGAAGTGATTTACGGAGCGTCTGCTTTTGATGATAACGGTAAAATGCTGTACAGCACCGGACTGGGACACGGCGATGCCATGCACCTTTCAGATCTAGACCCTGACCGCCCCGGCCTCGAAGTGTGGGAGGTACACGAGGAGCACCAGTCTCCTTACGGCTACGAACTCCACGATGCCCAAACGGGGAAAATTCTCTGGGGTGGTTTTACCGGAAATGACAACGGACGCGGTCTGTCTGCCGACATTGACCCGAAACACCGCGGATTTGAGATGTGGAGTATCGCTGACGAAGGCGTTTTTGACTGTAAGGGGAAAAAGATTTCCGACCACAGACCCTCCATCAACTTCCGCATTTACTGGGATGGTGACTTGCAGGATGAATTGCTCGACGGCACCAAACTGGATAAATGGACCGGCGACGGCACAACCCGCCTGGTTAACTTCCGGGATTACGGGGCACGCTCCATCAACGGTACGAAGAATGACCCCAACATCAGTGCCGATATCCTCGGCGACTGGCGCGAAGAGGTGGTCCTCACCAACAGCGCCGACCCGAGCCAGTTGATGATTTTCACCACCACCACTCCGACCGATTACCGCATCTACACCCTGATGCACGACCCGGTCTATCGCCTCGGTGTGGCCTGGCAAAATACAGCATACAACCAGCCTCCTCACCTCGGCTTCTATATGGGTGACGGAACCGGCAACCTGCCTCAGCCCCGTATCTACACGGTAAAAAAGAAAGCTCCGGCTTCATCGAAATGTTTTCTCGATAAGAAATAAATCGCCAAATCAGGAACGGATGGGAATCCGGATGTAACTCCATACTACCAGAGTGTCTCAAAAGGCCAAACCTAACAGGTTTTCAAACCTGTTAGGTTTAAGATGCCCCGGTGATTTATAGAGCAGGAAACAGTTGTGTGAATAATCCGCCTCTTTAGCATTTCTGTATGCCTCCCTCGCATTTCCGGGTGACTCCCATGCATTTCTGACCGCCTCCCTCGCATTTCTGCCTGCCGCCGAAGCATTTCCGGGTGCCTCCATCGCATTTCTGCGTGACTCTCTTTCATTTCTGGACGCCGCTCTCGTATTTCTGAGTGCCGCCGAAGCATTTCCGGGAGCCTTCCTCGCATTTTTCCGTCATTATCCTGTCAAAATACCTCAAAATCTCATCAATGTCTAATTTTAGAAATGGCATTAAACGTAAAACGTTAAATTTGCGTTTGCAATTACGTAATTCTAAAACCAAACACACATGAAAAAGACCATTCTCTCTCTGATGATGATGGGCTCTCTCGCGCTTTCGGCGCAAAACACGCCTACCCAAATCACCATTCACGCCGACCAGGCGAAAACGAAAATCCCGAAAGAAATCTACGGACAGTTTGCCGAACACCTCGGAACCTGCATTTATGGAGGTATCTGGGTAGGTGAAAAATCAAACATTCCCAATATCAAGGGCTACCGTACTGATGTATTCAATGCACTGAAAGATCTTCAGGTTCCGGTAATGCGTTGGCCGGGAGGCTGCTTTGCAGACGAATACCATTGGATGGACGGCATCGGCCCGAAAGAGAAACGTCCGAAAATGGTTAATAACAACTGGGGAGGCGTAGTTGAAGACAACAGCTTCGGTACCCATGAATTCCTCAACCTTTGTGAAATGCTCGGCTGCGAGCCATACATTAGTGGCAACGTGGGTAGCGGTACCGTAGAAGAACTAGCCAAATGGGTTGAATACATGACCTCCGACGGTGAAAGTCCGATGGCTAACCTTCGCCGCCAAAACGGCCGTGAGAAACCGTGGCACGTGAAATACCTCGGTGTCGGTAATGAAAGCTGGGGTTGTGGTGGTAGCATGAAGCCGGACTACTACTCTGATCTTTACCGTCGCTATTCGACCTACTGTCGCGAATTTGATGGCAACAAACTTTATAAAATTGCCAGTGGTGCCAGTGACTATGACTACAATTGGACTAAGACGCTGATGAAAAATGCAGCCGGACACATGAATGGGATTTCTCTGCACTATTATACCTGCAAGGGCTGGAGCGGAAGCAAGGGTTCTGCGACTAAGTTCAGCAGGGATGAGTACTTGTGGACCATGGCTAAAAGTATTGAAATTGAAGAGGTGGTAAAAAAACACATCTCCATCATGGATAGTCTGGATCCGAAAAAACGTGTCGGGTTGCTCGTGGACGAATGGGGTACCTGGTGGGACCAGGAGCCGGGCTCACATCCGGGATTCCTTTACCAGCAAAACACCATGCGCGATGCATTCGTGGCTGCAATGACCCTCAACATCTTCAACAAATACACCGAACGGGTGAAAATGACGAACATCGCTCAGGTGGTGAATGTTCTTCAGGCAATGATTCTGACCGACGGTCCGAAAATGGTATTGACCCCGACTTATCATGTATTTAAAATGTACAAAGGGCACATGAACGCAACCAATCTGCCTTTGGATGTTCAGTGCGGAGAGTTGACTTATAACGACAAGAAAATCCCTGCGGTCAGCGCTTCGGCTTCAAAAAATGACCAGGGCGGCATCCTGATTACATTAGCAAACGTTGACCCGGACAGAGAGCAAAGAGTAGAAATTGCTCTTGACGGATTGAAGTCTGCTAAAATAAACGGTACTATCCTGGCCGGTAAGGGTATTGACTCCTACAATACCTTTGACAAACCAAACGAAGTGGTTCCTACCGTTTTCAAAGGTGCTAAAATCACCAAAACCGGCATTTCGGTAATACTACCGGCGAAGTCTATTGTGGCGCTGGAGCTGTAAGATACCTATTCATCCGATGACTTGAAGTCATCGGATGAATAAAGAAACAAACGAAGCCTTACTCCAATTACGGAATAAGGCTTCGTTTGTTATAATGAACTGCGGTTACTTAAACTTTGTAAGCAAATCCTTCACCGCATCTTTGTGAACGGCAAAATCCATCATTTTCAACTTCACATAATCTTCACTAAAGAAGTAGTAGCCAAACTCTGGTGCCTTAGGGTCATTGTTTTTTGAGCCTGCACCGGAATCTTTTACCAGATACCAATCTTTGCCATCTCCGTTGTAGTTTTCCACATAACCGACCAGGTGCATCCCGTGGTCATCAGTGGTCGTTTTATTGGAGAAACGAAACTGGCGGGCATCATCATTGATGTAAGCCGATGGAATATCAAAATCAGGAATTATGGCACATTGCGTGTCACGGGAAAATCCGGCTTCAGAAACATCCCCGCCAATAGCCACCGTGTAACCATTACGAATCGCTTGCTTCAATGCCTTCATAAATTCTTCCAGCGGAATATTGTAATACTCTTTATTATGCCACCAGTTGTCAGGGACATCATATTCCACCTTTTGCCAAAAGCTTTTCTGCTTGTACGATAAAATATCCACATAATCATCCGGATTAAACTTCAGATAATTCTTCATGTAGGTAAGTGGTGTATATTCTTTTCCTTCCACTTTAAATTTAGCCGGTGGTTCTCCCATGTAATGTTTCAGAATATCCCGGATAGTGGCAATCACCGCCTCTTCATTCCAGGCATTGTTTTGCTTTACGCTTTCGAGGTATGCCTTCATCTCCTTCACCATTGCCGCGTGGGAATAATACTTTCGGCCATTCAGTAACCCTTTGTAATCGGTTTCCGGCATCATCCCGTACTCTTTGGCCAGACGGGACAAAGCATTTACTTCTGAACCCTCATCGAACAACGATTTTCCTCTTTCCGCCACAAACCGACGGGCTTTTCCGACATATTCCCAATAAGCGAAATACATTTCAGAAAGCTTCACCTGCTTTTTCTGCATCCGGTAGATTTCAGACTCGTAAAATGATGAGGTGCTAAAGTCCCAACATGTACCCGCATTCCCCTGCGAAATCGGCGGATTTGCCCACTGACGTTTGTACAAATCAACCTTATTCGGCAATTTCAAGCCGGATTGATCCATAATAAACTTCATTTTGGGAGGTTCCTGACTAAGGGAATCATCCACATGACGTTGGTCTTTCAACACAACGCTGTCGTAAAATCCACCCTTGGGGACTTCGATTATTTTACCGTTGTCCTTGTTTTGCGCAAAAGCGCACGTCCCCGCGCCGATAATTATCAGTGCGGAAAGCATACAAGCTCTGTTCATACTATTCATCATAATTTAAAATGGAAGATTTTGGGGCGCTTTCCGAAAAAGCCCTGATATTTATATTTGATTTTATCCTTTACAAATGGCCTCCACCTCTTCCGTGGTCTTAGGTTTCGGGTTACCCAACCGGACAGCTCCGTTTTCAGTCATCAGAAAATCCTCTTCGTTTCGGATTCCTCCGAAGTGACGGAACTTCTCCACCTCGGCCCAGTTGATAAAGTCGTTGAAATGACCTTCCGCTCTCCATTTATCCATCAACTCGGGGATGAAATAGATGCCCGGCTCGATGGTAAAGACATGCCCCGGTTTCAACGGTTTGGCTAAACGCAAAGATTTCAGACCGAATTGTGTACTTTTCGCCTCGCCATCGTAACCGACCCACACTTCGCCGAGATTCTCCATATCGTGAACATCCAGCCCCATCATGTGTCCCGTTCCGCATGGAAAAAAGAGTGCATGGGCCCCTGCGGCTACCGCTTCCTCCACATCTCCTTTCATGATTCCGATCAATTTCATGCTTTCGGCAATGGAGCGACAGGCCGCCCAATGGGCCTCCCGAAAAGGTACACCCGGAGCCAACGCATCAATCGCTGCATGGTGAGCCGCAAGACTCATGTTGTATATATCCTTTTGTATTGAGGTAAACGCCCCGTCCACCGGAAATGTACTCGATAAATCACCGGAATAATGCAAAGAAGTTTCGGCTCCGGCATCCAGCAGCAACAAGTCGCCGCTTTTCAACTTGTTTCCGTGGTAGTGATTGTGCAACGTCTGCCCGTTGATGGTCGCGATGATGGGAAATGAAATTTCGCCATTGGCAGCAAGTGCAATTTCGTGTACCCGTGCAGCTACCTGAGCCTCGGTCATACCCGGACGGGCCAGCTGCATTGCCGCCACGTGCATATCGACGGAAAGATTGACTGCTTTTTCGATTTCCGCAATTTCCTCTGCCGATTTAATTTCCCGCTGACTGACCACTGACCGGACCAGGGAAACAGAAGACTGCTCCTTCACCGCTTTCGGAGAAATTTCCAGCCACGACGTTAGTTTTAGCAGATGTTCCGGTCGGTACGGAGGTAGGAAGTGGACTTTCCGCTTGAACTTCAGCGTTTCAGCAACAACTTTTTCGATTTGGGCAAATGGCTTAGTTTCAACAACACCAGCCTGCGAAGCCCTTTCGGCAATGGTCGGTTGTGGTCCCATCCACACGATATCGTCGATGGTATAATCATTTCCGAAAATAACTTCCCGTTGGTTATCCACATCAATCACCGCCGCCAATCCGGGAAAATCAATCCCGAAATAGTACAGGAACGTGCTCTCCTGCCGGAAAGGATAGCAGTTATCAGCATAGTTCATCGGGCTTTCGTCATTGCCCAAAAGCAGGATCAGGCCTGAGCCGACTTTTTCGCAAAGCGATTTTCGGCGTTGGATGTAAATATCTTTGTCAAACATAATTACGGTATTGGATAACTTTCCCAAAGTTTGAAACTTTGGAAAAGGTTGAAAAAGCCAAACCTAACAGGTTTTGAAAACCTGTTAGGTTTAATCTCTCAAAGAAGACATTGCGTCTTTGCTACTTCGCGTTTAATCCTTAAAGTCCTTCGTGCTCAGTTCTGTTGATGATTTCGTTTTGCAAATCAAGTCCCAGGTCGTTGAAGTAATCGCTGTAACCCGCCACGCGCACAATCAGGTTGCGGTATTTCTCCGGATGCTTCTGGGCATCGCGCAAGGTCCCTGCATTCACCACATTAAACTGGATGTGATGGCCATCCATCCGGAAATAGCTCCGCACCAGACTCGACACTTTACGGATGGCCGTTTCATCTTCAAAAAAGCCCGGGGTGAATTTCTGGTTGAGCAACGTACCGCCTGTGCGCAGATGATCAATCTTAGCCGCGGATTTCACCACGTATGTCGGGCCGTTTTTGTCAGCGCCCTGCACCGGTGAAATTCCCTCCGAAACGGGAACTCCGCTGCGGCGACCGTCGGCACTGGCATGCATCACACTACCGAAATAGACGTGGCAGGTGGTCGGCAGCAAATTGATACGATATGCCGCCCCGCGCGGACTGGTATGTCCGTTCACCGCATCGTGGTAAATATTGAAAACATCCACCAGTTGGTCATCGGCCGCATCATCGTCGTTGCCGTATTTCGGCGTTTTGTAAAGCAGTTTGTACAACCATTCGTCAGCACCGTAAAAGTCATTCTCCAGCATATTGACCATATCATTCAGGGAAATGGCATGTTCTTCGAAGACATGTTTCTTCAAAGCGGTCAGCGCATCGGTTATGGTACCCATGCCCACCCCCTGGATGTAGTTGGTGTTGTAGCGCGAACCACCGGTTATATAGTC